>NZ_JBRFPI010000045.1:0-17284 GCF_053579595.1 Cellvibrio sp. | reverse complement strand
TGCCAAACCAATTTCACCCATTTCGCGGATAACTTGTTCAGTGCGAGAGAGAGTTGCGCCATCGGGCAATTGTGCAAAGGCGATCAGGTATTGTTTATCCTGAGCAGGGACAAACCCTTTGGGGATAATATTGAAACCTACAGCGGTAATGCCGAGCAGCACAGCATAAACGCCAATCGCCAAGGTTTTGCGCCCCAATAATTTTCCGACCTTGCCAGAATAATTACCCGATGCACGATTGAAGCTGCGGTTGAACCAGCCAAAAAAGCGGCCGAACAATTTATCCATAATGCGCGTCAAGCGGTCTTTTGGTGCATCGTGGCTTTTTAATAACAGCGCAGCCAATGCTGGGCTTAAAGTCAATGAGTTGATTGCGGATATCACCGTTGAAATGGCAATCGTCAACGCAAACTGTTGATAAAATTGGCCAGTCAAACCGCTTACAAATGCGATAGGAACAAACACCGCCACCAGCGTCAGTGATATCGCAATAATCGGCCCGCTCACCTCTTGCATAGCTTTATAAGTTGCTGCAAGCGGCGTTAAACCTTCTTCGATATTACGCTCAACGTTTTCCACCACCACAATTGCATCATCCACCACGATACCAATCGCCAATACCAATCCAAATAATGACAAGGTATTAATGGAGAAACCAAATGCCCACATCAGCGAAAATGTACCAATGATTGACACTGGAACGGCAAGCAAAGGAATAATTGACGCGCGCCAGGTTTGCAAAAACAAAATCACCACTACCACAACGAGCGCCAAGGCTTCGAGCAGGGTTTTGATTACAGCTTTAATCGAACTTTTTACAAAAATTGTCGGATCATATACGACTTGGTATTCAACACCCTGTGGGAAACGCTCAGACAATTCCGCCATGGTGGAGCGCACTGCATCAGAAATCTGGATCGCATTGGCGCCGGGTGATTGAAAAATAGGGATAGCCACTGCAGGGCGACTATCGAGCATCGCATTCAAACTGTATTCCGATGGTCCCATCTCCACACGCGCCACATCTTTTAAACGGGTAATTTCACCAGTGGAACCTGCGCGAATAATAATTTCGGAAAATTCCTCCGGATTATCCAAACGGCCTTTGGCATTAATTGGCAATTGCACATCGACCAAATCAGTTACCGGTGCACCGCCGATCATACCGGCAGCCACTTGCACGTTTTGTTCGCGGATTGCATTGACTACATCATTGGCGGTGAGATTTTTCTCGGCAATTTTTTCCGGGTTCAACCAAATGCGCATGGCGTAATCGCCCGAACCAAACAACCGCACCTGGCCTACACCGGCAACTTTCGCGAGCTCATCTTTAATATTCATCAAGGCATAGTTGCGCAAATAGAGTTCGTCGTAACTTTTGTCCGGCGAAATTAAATGCACCACCATGGTTAAATCGGGCGAACTTTTTACCACAGTCACACCGCGTTGACGGGTGACATCAGGCAAACGCGGCAGCGCTTGCGATACACGGTTTTGCACCATTTGTTGTGCAAGATCGACATCTGTACCGATTTTAAAGGTGACAGTCAGTGTTAAACGACCATCAGTGGTTGCTTGGGAAAACATGTACAGCATATTTTCCGTACCAGCCAATTGCTCTTCCAAAGGCGTTGCAACGGTTTCTGCAATCACTTTCGGGTTGGCACCAGGGTATGACGCATTGACCACTACCGAAGGCGGCGATACATCCGGATACTCCGAGATGGGCAATTGGAACATGGCGAGTAAACCGGCAATAAAAATCAGTAACGAAATTACGCCGGCGAAAATGGGGCGATCCACAAAAAATTTGGATATGTTCATGATAAGCCTGCTTGCATGGCTGCAAAAAAGTAGAAATAAAAATAAGCACTAGATCAAAAGTGACAGACGTGTTTGGAGACTACTGGTGCATAGCACCAGCAATACTCGTTATACAAACATTATCGGTTGTGGTACTGAACTGTACCGGGGTATACGGAAGTGTACTTAGTGATTGGATGCAACCGCTGTTGCACTAATCGCTTGGGTTACACTGGGGTTGACCGTGCTATTCGGTCGTACATGAGACAAACCATTGACGATAATTTTATCGCCGGCATTGACGCCCGCCAGTATCACGCGCTGCCCTTGGTAATGTTCACCCAGGGTAATTTCGTGATAGGTCGCGGTATTTTTTTCATCGACAACCAACACAAATTTTTTGCTTTGGTTGGTACCAATTGCACGCTCGGGAACTAACAGCGCCTGAATTTTTTCCGCTGAACCCAAACGCACATTGGCAAACATTCCTGCCGTTAATGCACCATCCTTGTTATCAAAAATGGCGCGGGCACGGATGGTGCCGCTATTGGTATCCAAGCGGTTATCGAAAGCAGAAATATTGCCGTTATAGGTCACACTACTGTCGCTCGCGAGAATTAATTCCACTGGCATATCTTGGGTATTTTTGGTATTGCGCACGAACTGGATGTAAGTGGCTTCATCCACATTAAATTCAGCATAGAGTTTGTCGTTAGCAACGATCTGCGTCAGCAGCGGCGCATTAGCACCCGCTTCTACTACGTTGCCAGTCGTTAACTCAGCACGACCAACACGGCCGCTAATCGGCGCGGCGATATGTGCGTATTCCAAATCAAGTTTTGCCTGGCTCAATGCCGCTTCCGCTTGTTTTACATCGGCTTGCGCCACTTGATGGGTACTCAACGCTGAATCATAAATACTTTGCGACACCAGTTTGGCAGCGATCAATTGCTGCGCGCGATTCAATTCATCCTGCGCGAGCTTTGCGCGGGATTGCGCCGTCGCCAACTGCGCCTGGGCACGCTGCACTGACGCCTGATGTGGACGCGGGTCAATCACAAATAACGGCTGGCCTTTTTTCACTTGCTGGCCTTCGGTAAACAGCACTTGCTGGATGGTACCGCTCACCAGCGGTTTGATAGCTGCACTCTCAACCGGAGCCAAACGTCCGGAAAAACTGGCCCAGGTGCGTATCTCTTGCGGCTCGAGCACTACCACATCCACAGCCGGGGCGGGCGGTACGGCTGCGGGCGTTGCTGCATCAACACCTGACACATAATAAAAACCCACAATACCTGCCAGTATGGCCGCAGCCGTGTATTGGTAAGCCTTGCGGGGAAAAGCAGATGGATTGGCGCTATTCATGGGAATCTCCTGGTATTCGTTAGCAAATAAATGACTATTTGAAACTCCTTGGAGGGGTCTAAATCGGCATTTTTGAAAATCATACATACCGGTTGGTATGCTGGTCAAGAATAATTTTTGTGTTGCTTTCACAATCATCCCTTTCGGGCGCATTAAAAAGCCATAAAACCCAGCAAAATCAACAGGCTTTGTAGATTGCAGGTTTTTACACCATTGGGTATGTTGCACCTAAAACAGGCTAGCCCCTATAAATGGCCGATTGAAAAACATACCGGCCGGTATCATAATAACCATAACCTTTGTACGAGAACCCGCGTCATGAGCCCCACAGATACCCGCACACTGCTACTGGAAACCGCGCTGAACCTGATCTGGAACAGCAATTACAATTCCGTGGGCGTTAATGAAATCTGCAAGCAGGCGGGCGTCACCAAAGGCAGCTTCTATCACCACTTTGAATCCAAGGCAGAATTGTTTTGCGAAGCAACGACCCATCACTGGGATCACATTCGTCAGGATCTGGATTGCATCCTCTCGCCGATCAACACCCCACTCGAACAATTGGAAAATTGGATCCAATTTATTTACATCAACAAAGTCGGGGAAGACAAAGACAAGGTACCCGGCTGCGCATTGTTTAGTGCTGGAATGCAAATCGGCTGCGGTGAAACACGCATTACCGAAACACTGCAACTGATGACTGAGCGCGGCGCTAAATACAATCAGGCGTTAGTGCGCAGTTTGTTGAATGGCAATTATTTAAATGGAGCGCAAGAAAAGGATATCGAACAGATTGCGCGCCTGATGCAACAGTATGTGCAAGGTGCGATTAGCCATGCACAGGTGACACGCAATATCGACAATGTGAAACTGGATTTACCGCAAGGAATTTATCGTTTGATTGGATTAAAGCCGGAGTTTTGGTATAGCGCGAAACCGACTTGGCCGCACAAACTGGTTGTTTGATTATTAATTATTTTTCGCCATACCCGCACAGGCTAGCATGGCGAAAAACGTGCTAAAGCTTAACCCGCAACCCCATACGCGTAAGCCCAGCACCTATCCCCATAATCACGCAAGCAAAACCCAGGCTCCACAAAATTCCCGCCAGCCCCGCATTAAAAAACTCAGGGCGAAGATAGAAGCCCAAAATTCCACACAGGGATAACACAATGTACGGCAGTATATAGACTAATAAAGGATTGGTTGCCGAAGGTTCAAACAATGCAGTCCAGGCACGCTGTTGTTTTACATCTACCAACCAATAGACCACACCAAAAATCACACAACAAAAGAACACGCTGAATAATGCCCAGCTGGGGGTTGCCCAAATTTTGGAGATGGGTGAAACCTGCCAGCTTGCAAAAGCGAGCAATGCAACAACACCGGTAAATACCAAATAGTTTTTGAATTTACTCCCCGAAAAATTTGGCAAATAAAATAATTGCGAGAGGATCACGCCCGCCAACACAATCGCCGCATGAGTGTGGTTGTCATTAGCTGCAGCCAAAGTTTGCAATACCGGAACCGATGCCAAAGCGGTTTTATCCAACGCAAAAAATAATCCGATCAATGCAAGCGCGGCTAAAGCCAGAGTGAAAAATTGTGTTGCGGGCGAGGCGAATTGGCGCGTGATTAAAAATAAAGTGCCCGCAATTAAATATGCCCAGCCAATCAAACCGAGAATGCCCCACCACTGGGTGGTCATACCTGTATTGTCAGGGCCTTTGTACATCCACCAGAGCATTACCAAACCGGCAACACCAATCAGTTTTGCGCCCATTGAAATAGTGGGTGAAAGTGTTTTGGGATAACTCGACCAAATTAATAACACGTAGATAAACATCAACAGCGTCCACAATGGCATAGAGATGCCCATGGCCGCCGCGTCATAACCAGATTCGGCATTCACCATAAATACGCCAATCACTATCAAACCCACACTACGCAGTGCGATATGTTTAAAAATCTCCAGCGCCGAATCACCTTTATTGGCGCGCGCCTGAATCGCAAAAGGAATGGACATGCCGACAATAAATAAAAACGCGGGGAATACCAGATCGACAAAGGTCATGCCGTCCACATTCGCGGGCAAGTGTTTCATCCACTGGGGAATATCGGCGATGCCGGCTAGCTCGTTAACAAAAACCATAGTGAAAATAATGATGCCGCGAAAGACATCGATCGATAAAACGCGGTTGGCGCTAATGGTGGGATTATTCATGTGATTGCCTGTTGTGACCCTGTGGGGTGCCGTTGTTATGGTTGATTTTTCTTGTAAAAATCCACAATAACCGAGCGACACCTAAAGCCGCAATCAAAACCTGACAACGTTGCCTTTCGATTTACAATTCTCAACATTGAAGCATCGCCAAATCTTCACCCAATAAAAAAGCCCGCAACAAGTGCGGGCTTTTGGATGGGGAATCACGCAGGATTAATCGTGGTGATGACCGCCAACACCATGGGCATGGCCGTGCGCCAACTCTTCAGCGGTGGCATCGCGCACTTCAACGACCTCCAATTCAAAGTCGAGGTTTTTACCAGCGAGTGGATGGTTGCTGTCGATATCCACATTGAATTTGCCGACTTTTAAAACGACCGCATCCCATGGACCGTGCTGGGTATTCACCGCGACTTTCATACCCGGCTTCAACTTGTTTTTGAGTTTTTCATGGCCGTGCAGATGTTTAATGGGAATGCGCTGCACTGCGCCTTCCTGACGCACACCATAACCCTGCTCCGGGGTGAGGCTGATAGTAGTTTTATCGCCCGCTTGTTTACCTTCCAGCGCTTCTTCCAATGCGGCGAGCAAACCTTTGTGGCCATGGAGATACAGTGTTGGTTCGGTATCGTAGGATGATTCCAGCAGCTCACCGCCAGTTTCGCTCAGGCGGTAGTGAAAGCTGACTACTTTGTCGGCAGTGATTTGCATAACAACTCCAAAATGGGTTTCGTTTTTTTGAGGGCGCGAATTGTCGCTGATTTATCGAGGCGGCGCAAAGCTGGCGTGACGCAACCGCAAATCGATGCGGCAAAACGCGTATTATGGACACCTTTATCGCCAACCAGACCATTTTATGATTTTATCGCTAACACCATTGCCAGTGCCCACCTTTAGCCAGCCTGAGCATGGCTACGAATTGGGCGCGCAGGCTATACATATTTATTGTCTGGATATCCGCCGATTTACCGCCGACCATTACGCTGATGCCGAACGTATCATGACCAGCGCCGAGCGCGAGCGGGCACTGAAATTTGTGCGCGGTAAGGAGAGTTATGTCGCCAGCCGCTGGCTGCTGCGCACAGTGCTTGCGCAATACACCAATCTACCACCGGAGATGGTGGAGTTTTTGCGCACTGATAAAGGCAAACCTTACCTGCCGCAGAGCGATATTCACTTCAGTCTGAGCCATAGTGGACACTGGGCGCTGCTGGCGGTGGGCAAGACTGAACTTATCGGGATAGATATAGAAGCAGTTGGCACTACGCGCGATTTAATTGGCATCGCCGAAAGCTATTACCACCCCCATGAGTTTGCCCAGTTACAAGCGTTGGCAGGCTCCGCGCAACACGATTATTTCTATCGTCTTTGGACATTAAAGGAAGCTTTCTTCAAGGCGACAGGCACAGGTATTTCAGCTGGGCTGGAGAAGATAGCCTTTGGGCTCACTGGCGATAAGATCAGTGTGCAGATTGCAGCGGCGCTCGATGAAGATGGCGATGAATGGAAATTTCACCAGTGGACACTCAGCTCGCTGGATTATTGCGCACTGGCCTGCAAGAGTCGGCAACCGCAGCAAGTAAACTGGTTTGATGCGCTTTGCGCGCCAGCTTTTCCTTGACTCTCAAGCCTTCACTGCTAGCATTGCCGCCGGCCATTTAGTCAGTTCGGATAAATGTCCTGACACTAATAACAAATCCACCCTAGATAGATAAGAAACTACCATGTTGCCATTCCACCAGGCCGTTAAAGACGACTTCAGCGCAGTCAACCAACTCATCATCGACAAGCTCCACTCCGATGTCGGTCTGGTTGAAAATATCGGCCACTATCTGGTGGAAGCCGGCGGTAAACGCTTGCGCCCGCTGCTGGTCCTGCTCACCGCCAATGCGCTGGGCTACAAGGGGAAAGATCATTTATCGCTCGCGGCGATTATCGAATTTATCCACACCGCCACCCTGCTGCATGACGATGTGGTCGATATGTCCAGCCTGCGCCGAGGCCGCCCAACTGCAAATGCACAGTGGGGCAATGCGCCGAGTGTATTAGTGGGCGATTTCCTCTACTCGCGCGCCTTCCAGATGATGGTCGGCATTGGCAGCATGGACGTGATGGCGATCCTGAGCGATACCACCAATATCATCGCCGAAGGTGAAGTTCAGCAATTGGTGAATGCCAAAGACCCGAATGTCAATGAAGAGAATTACTTCCGCGTCATCGACAAAAAAACTGCCATTCTCTTCGCCGCCGCTTGTGAAGTCGCCGCGGTGCAATGTGGTGCAACACCGGCGCAGCGCGAAGCATTGCGGTTGTATGGCCGCCATGTCGGCGTCGCTTTCCAACTGGTAGACGATGCATTGGATTACACCGGCGATGCCGCCACCCTCGGCAAAAATGTCGGTGATGATTTGGCCGAAGGCAAACCCACCCTGCCACTGATCCACGCCATGCGTACCGGCACTCCCGCGCAGGCCGAAACCATCGCCAATGCCATCCGTACTGGCGATGCCAGCCTGCTGCCCGCCGTATTGGAAATCGTTCAGGCCACCGGCGGCATGGACTACACCTTGGAAGCCGCGCGGCAGCAAGTGCAGCAGGCGCTCATCCAATTGCAACAATTGCCTGACAACACTTACACCACCGCCATGAAGCAATTAGCCGAGTTCTCACTAGCGCGCAGCTTCTAACTAATTACCTATAATCAACGCCAGCAGCGCATGCAACTGGCGCCCGTCTAACTGGACAACTGAGCCACAGCGGTTAGAATGGCGCACTTTTGCGCGGGCCTTGCCCGCGCTCGATGATCACTAGCAGAGTAAAATCCATGACCTTTGAACCACAAAGCTCCTACAGCCTTGAAGAGTTGATCAAATGCGGCAACGGCCAATTGTTTGGCCCAGGCAATGCGCAACTGCCCATTAACAACATGCTTATGCTGGATCGAATCGTGCACATCAGTCACACCGGCGGTGAGTTCGGCAAAGGCGAGATCGTGGCCGAATTGGACATCAATCCAGACCTTTGGTTTTTTAACTGCCATTTCGCGGGCGATCCGGTAATGCCAGGCTGCTTAGGCTTAGATGCTATGTGGCAACTGGTTGGCTTCTTCCTCGGCTGGAAAGGTAACCCCGGCCGCGGCCGCGCACTTGGCTGTGGCGAAGTTAAGTTCACTGGCGAGATCCTTCCTACCGCAAAAAAAATCACCTACCACATCAATTTAAAACGTGTGATTGAGCGCAAATTGATTATGGGAATCGCCGATGGGCGCGTCTCTTGCGATGGCAAAGATATTTATTTCGCCTCTGACTTGCGCGTTGGATTATTCCAAAAAAGCGATAGTGTCTAAGTATCCAGAATAACGATAACCGGCGAGCGCTGAACTGCTTGTGGCATAATGCTCGCCCTTTTAACCAAGTCCGATTTAAGCACGCCAGAAGCAAACCCTTTGCCCGGCGCTGTTGCTAAATATGAAAGAGGTAGCCTATGAAACGCGTTGTTGTTACCGGTATGGGAATTGTGTCCTGCCTGGGCAATGATAAAGATGCCGTGTTGGATGCATTGCGCGCTGGCCGTTCCGGTATCAAATTCCAGGAAACCTACAAAGAGATGGGCTTTCGCAGCCACGTTGCCGGTTCCGTTGATATCAACCTGTCCGAGCTGATCGATCGCAAGGTGCTGCGTTTTATGGGCGATGCGGCAGCCTATGCCTATCTCTCCATGGAGCAGGCTATCGCTGACTCTGGTTTAAGTGAGGATCAGGTATCCAACGATCGCACCGGTATCATCATGGGTTCAGGCGGCGCCTCCTCCAAAAACCTGGTGGAAGCGGCGGATATTTTGCGCGAAAAAGGACTGAAGCGTGTTGGTCCTTATCGCGTAACGCAGACTATGGGTAGTACTACGTCTGCCTGTTTGGCAACGCCGTTCAAAATCAAAGGGGTTAACTATTCGATTTCTTCTGCCTGTGCGACTAGCGCCCACTGTATTGGCGTCGCATTGGAGCAAATTCAGCTTGGCAAACAGGACATCGTTTTTGCCGGTGGTGGCGAGGAAGAACATTGGACATTGACCGCCTTATTCGACGCCATGGGCGCTCTGTCTACCAAATACAACGAAACTCCCGGCCAAGCGTCACGCGCCTACGATGCCAACCGTGACGGTTTCGTCATCGCTGGCGGTGGCGGTTGTCTGGTAATCGAAGAATACGAACACGCCAAAGCGCGCGGTGCAAAAATTTACGCTGAAATCGTCGGCTACGGCGCAACCTCCGATGGCTATGACATGGTTGCACCGTCAGGCGAAGGCGCTGTGCGTTGCATGAAACAAGCACTGGCTACGGTTGATGGCGATATTGACTACATCAACTCCCACGGTACCTCTACCCCAGTGGGCGATTTAGCTGAATTGCGCGCTATTAAAGAGACCTTTGGCGCTAGCATCCCCGCCATCAGCTCTACCAAATCCCTCACCGGCCACAGCCTCGGCGCAACCGGCGTACAAGAGGCGATTTACAGCCTGCTGATGATGGAGCATAACTTTATCTGCGCGTCAGCCAACATCGAAACAGTTGACCCCGAAGCCGAAGGCATGCCGATAGTGCTTAAGCGTCAGGACGATGTGAAACTGAACCGCGTCATGTCCAACAGCTTTGGTTTCGGCGGCACTAACGCGACACTGGTTTTTCAACGAATCTAAAGTGCAGCGCGTTTAATTACCCACCGTAAAAAAACAAAAACCGCGAGCCGCACTAGCGCCTCGCGGTTTTTTCTATTGGAGGATCAAAACTACTGCGCCGCTTTTATCTGCTCGCGGTTATGCAGCCACTGTTTTACTAGCGGCAATAAACTCGGACGCCACGAACGCGCCTGAATGCCGAAATAATCGCGCGCACGACGGCAGCCGAGGATGGCACTTAGAGGTTCGTCGGTGGGTTCGCTATCAACCAGACTCAAGCTTGGTTCAGCGGTCAGCAGCTGCTGTTGGATAAGCAGCTGCAATAATTGCTCGGCAAACTCGTCTTCCGTACAGGCATCGCCGCTGCAATAGTGCATCACTCCCCAGTTTTCCGCACCGCAGAAAATTTGTTTGCTCATGGCGACCGCGACTCGCGCAGCATCCGAGAGCGCCGTGGGAGAGCCGCGCAAACGGCGATTGACAGTAACAGACGCGCCAGCGAGAAATGAACTGAGCAGGCGTGTGAGCAAATTATCCCCGTAGGCGCCAATCACCCAACTCAAACGCAAAATAATGTGTTTTGGCAACGACTCTGCAATGACCTGTTCCGCCTCAGCAAATGCGTGCCCAGTGTCACTGAGCGGCGCGACCGGGTCTTTTTCACTGTGCGTCCCTTTGCCATCGCCGCCGAACACGCTATAGCTGGATAGGTGAATTAGGGGGATTTGCTGATTGGCACAAACTTGTGCAAGGTTGCGGGCAGTAGCGATAAGCGCGGCTTGCCCACCAGAGTGAAAGGCCTCTTCCCAACCACGGCAATTTACAATCAGATCCGGCTGATGTTTGTGTAAATAGGTTTGCAGGCTCTGCGCATCAGACCAATCCAACTCGGCCGCAGCAGGCAGCAACAATTTGAACGGCTCGCGCTCCAACTCGTGCTCCAGAGCTTTGCCCAGCGGGGAAATTACATCGGTTAACAATAACTTGAATGACATTGCGCTCTGCATACCCGTAAAATTTTTGTGCATATTAGCAGTAGAACCCGCTGCCACGGCAAGGGTAATTCGAGCGCGAAAGACTTATACTGCGCGCCCCTTTTGAATCAGCGCCTTAGCCCTAGACGGAATTGCACCACCCATGAGCCAAGCCCCGCTTAGTATCCATCTCGATCTGGCCATTATCGGCGGCGGTGTTGCCGGGCTGTGGCTGGCCAACCGCGCCAAAAGTGCCGGGTTCAGCATCGCATTATTTGAAGCCAAAGCGCTCGGCAGCGACCAAACCCTCGCCTCCCAAGGCATGATTCACGGCGGCATGAAATATACCCTCGCGGGCGCGCTGACCGGCGCCTCCGAAGCCATTGCCGAAATGCCCAAACACTGGCGCGCCTGCCTGTGTGGTGAAGGCGACGTGGATTTGCGCCACACACGTATTCTCAGCGATCACTTTTTTATGTGGTCGGGCGATGATCTGGGCAGCAAGCTGACCGGCTTTCTCGCCAGCAAAATCACCCGCGGACGGGTCGAGCCGGTACACCCGGATCGCCGCCCACCGCTGCTGCGCAATAAGGATTTTTCAGGCAGCCTCTACCGACTGGAAGACCTGGTAATCGATGCACCCAGCCTGGTCGCTAATCTTGCCCACAACGTCGAGGGGCACTGCTTCCAGATTGATTGGTCGCTTGCGCAATTGCACAAAAATGCCGCTGGACTCGTGAGCCTAAGGATTAATACGCCAGAACAGCCTATCGAGATACATGCGCAGCGCTTTATCTTTACTGCAGGTAAAGGCAACTCGGAGTTGTTGCAACAGTTGGGGCTGGAGAGCCCGGCGATGCAACTGCGCCCGCTACAACAAGTCATGGTCAAGCATCTGTACCCCTTCGATTTTTACGGTCATTGCCTCGGTCGCGAGACCACCCCGCGCTTGACTATCTCCAGCCACCGCCTGCCAGATGGTGCACATGTGTGGTATCTGGGCGGCAACCTCGCGGAAAAAGGCGCCGACATGGCACCGGAAGCGCTAATCGAGCTGGCCAAGCAGGAAGTGGAAGACCTGATTCCTTGGGTAAATCTGGATGGCGCTGAGTGGTCAACCCTGCCCATCGCACGTGCCGAGCCATTACAACCGGGTCTAGTACGCCCCGACAACGCCTTTATCGCACCCGCTGAAGGTGCTGTGAACCTGCTCGTCGGCTGGCCAACCAAACTGACGCTGGCGCCCAATCTTGCCAATCAAGCGCTGGCGATATTGTCCGATGCAGGTATGACGCCCTCGGCCAGCACCATCAACCTGCATACTTATCTGCCCTACGCTGCACTCGCCAAAACGCCTTGGGAACTGGCATTTCCACCGGCGATCAGCACCGAGGAGCTGCTTGCGCTGCGTTTTCGCGAGCCAGATGAAGAGGATGACGATCAATGATGCCGCGTAAACGCCTCGGGCGTACCGACATAGACATCAGTACTTTTGGTCTGGGGACGGTCAAATTTGGCCGCACCCAGAGTCTCAAATATCCACAGCCGTTTGCTTTGCCCAGCGATGAACAATTGCGTGAATTACTCAATGGCGCACGCGATATGGGGGTCAACTTTGTCGATACGGCGCCCTCCTATGGCTACAGCGAGGAACGCCTGGGCGACCTGCTGCGCAAAGAGCGCAAGAACTGGGTTATCTCCACCAAAGTCGGCGAAGAGTTTACGGAGGATAAATTCTCCGATGTAGGCCGATCGCACTTTGATTTCAGCCCCAAGCACACCCGCATGAGTGTCGAGCGCTCCCTGCGCCGCCTGCGCACCGACTATCTCGATTTAGTGATGATTCACTCCGATGGCAATGATCTGGACATCCTGTGCAACAGCGGTGCCCTGCAAACCTTGCAGCAGCTCAAGCAGGAAGGCTGGATTCGGGCGCTGGGCATCTCTAGCAAAACCGTCGAAGGTGGGCTGCTCGCAGCAGAAGTCTGCGACGCGGTAATGCTGATGTACCATGCGGATTACACCGACGAAGAGCCGGTGATCGCAAAATCTGCGTTACAAGGTGCGGCAGTTTTGCTAAAAAAGGTTCTCGCCAGCGGCCATATCTGCCATGATGCGCCTCCCGTTCGGGAGAAAATACAAGGCTCCGCTGAACGCCAAGATCACGAACGAGACCAAGAACAAGACCCCATCCAGAGCGCGCTGAATTTTGCTTACGCTCATCCCGGGGTCACCAGTGCCGTCATCGGCACCGTCAACTTGCAACATTTGCGCGCTAACCTAATAAAAGCATTGCGCGCACAAAATATGGCGTAAGATTCTACAGAGCGATTTATGAGCAGTTGGTTAGACACCGTTAATTGGAACAGCGATGGCTTGGTTCCCGCTATTGCGCAAGATGCCAAAACCGGCCGGATTTTGATGATGGCCTGGATGAACCGCGAATCCCTCCAACTCTCGGCCGAACGTGGCGAAGCTGTCTACTGGTCGCGCTCGCGCAACCAGTTGTGGCACAAAGGTGAAACCTCCGGCCATATCCAGAAATTGCATGAAATCCGTCTCGACTGCGACGAAGACGTCGTGGTATTACAAGTGGAACAACTGGGCGGCATCGCCTGTCACACTGGCCGTGAGTCCTGTTTTTATCGCGTGTTAAAAAACGGCGAATGGCAGACGGTGGAGCCGGTATTAAAAGATCCCGCCGACATTTACCGCTAAGATTGCCAACCCTTATTAGTGAAATGAGCTGTTCATGAGTAACGATATTCTCCAACAACTGACGGAAATTCTTGAAGCGCGCAAAAATAATGCGGGCGCTGAGACATCCTACGTTGCCAGCCTGCATCAAAAAGGGCTGAATAAGATTTTGGAAAAAGTCGGTGAGGAATGCACCGAAACGATTTTGGCCGCGAAGGATGCCCAAGCCAGTGGCGACAATACCGATCTGATCTACGAGACCGCTGATTTGTGGTTTCATAGCCTGGTGATGTTGTCCCACCTCGGCACAGATGCCGATGCAGTATTGAAGGAGTTAGGGCGCCGTTTTAACGTTTCAGGTCACGACGAAAAAGCAGCGCGCACTCAGGAATAACCACAACTACTTATCTTTTTTGCGAGGAAATTATCATGGGTCTTAGCGGCATTAGTATCTGGCAACTTCTTATTGTATTGGCCATTGTGGTCATGTTGTTCGGCACCAAGCGCTTGCGCACATTGGGTGGTGATTTGGGCAGTATGATCAAAGGCTTCAAAAATTCGATGAGTAGCGAAGACGCCAAAAAGGACGAAGATGAATCTCCCAAGCTGGACCAGAAAGCCACCAGCAGTACCCCGGTAAACGACAAAGTTGACCAAAACAATACCAAGGTGTAAGCCGTGTTTGATATAGGTTTTACCGAACTGCTGGTATGCCTGGTAGTAGCTCTGGTAGTGATTGGCCCAGAGCAGTTGCCAGGTGCCGTGCGCACCGCAGGGCTTTGGATTGGCCGCCTTAAACGCAGCCTGCGCGATACCCGCACTGAAATTGAGCGGCAAATCGGTGCGGATGATATTCGTCGCCAACTGCACAATGAAGAAGTCATGCAAAATATTGAAGAAGCGCGGATCAAATTCGAACAAACGCTCCTTGATGTCCAGCAATATGAAGATGCCAATGCCGAAGCGCGCCGACAAGCATCAGACTATGGCCCGCCCGACGAGCTACCTGATCACGCCCATGGCGATGAATCTGCCGCAGAGCGCAGCAAGCTGGCTACGCCCGCGACGGCGCACCAGCCACATCCTGCCGCATCTACGACAACCAGCGTGACTGCATCCAGCACTGACAGCGCACCCGCTTCAGGCTCAACACCGACCAACACACATCAGGCTGCCAATACGTCCGCGCAATCTGGTACAGGCCACTAAGTCGCTCATGAACGATCAAAAAGATAAAGAACAACCACTGGTCCAGCACCTGATAGAACTGCGCAATCGCTTGTTGCACACTGTCTATTTTTTGCTGGCAGTTTTTATTTGCCTGTTCCCCTTTGCAACTGACATCTACGGCATAATTTCTGCGCCACTGCAGGCAGTTCTGCCTGCGGGTACACACATGATTGCGACCGATGTGATCTCACCGTTTTTGACACCATTGAAACTGACATTTTATCTGGCGATGTTTTTAGCTGTGCCGTTTATTCTGTTCCAAGTCTGGTCGTTTATCGCCCCCGGTCTCTACAAACACGAGCAACAACTCGCTGCGCCACTACTGATATCCAGCGTACTGCTGTTTTTTGCCGGTATGGCCTTCGCCTACTTTCTTGTTCTGCCCATGTTGTTTAATTTCACTATGGGTATTGAGCTTGAGGGTGTAAGCACTATGACCGACATCACCAAATATTTGGATTTGGTGCTGCACATGTTTTTTGCATTCGGCTTTGCATTTGAAATCCCGGTCGCAACAGTACTGCTGATCCACGCAGGTGTGGTAACTCCCGAGGGCTTGGCAGAAAAACGACGCTACATTGTCGTCGCCTGCTTTGTTGTTGGCATGCTGCTAACACCGCCGGATATTTTTTCACAAGCCATGCTCGCCATTCCCATGTGGATGTTGTTTGAAGCAGGTCTGTTTTTTGGTCGGATGATTAAAAAGCGCAGCGAAGAGCACGATCAAGCTGGCGAAAGCGCGGGGAATGACGAGAACCAGAACCCCTGATGTATGTTGATAAAAAACGGCCAGTATCTAGCAAAAGTTACTGGCCGTTTTTTATTGTGGGCCTTCGCTAAACGCTGTTAGCCAATGCCTCCTCTAATACCGCCCTATTCTCCTCAAACTTTTTCCAACCCAGTTCGTGGAAATAGAAAGCGACTGTGTTAATTGCCGGTTCTACCAATGCCATAGTGCCGCCAATAACCACACTACCCGTGAGAGCGTAGCCTACTGAAAAGGCAACGGTGAAGTGAACTGCTGCGAATGTTGCGGTCTTTGCCATGATGTAATCCTCGCTTGCCAATAAGGTGGCTAATCAAACTCTTCGCGATCAGCCGATGTAGCCATACTAAGCAAGCGATAATCATTACCAAAGAAAATTGACCCGATAGACTTAATAGCAAATAGCTATTTACCAGCGATTGAAGGGTACGCGCGACAGATTGGAGTTGAAGTAGCGCGCATCCTCAGTCACCTCGTCCCCCACCCAATCCGGTTTGGCGAAACCTGCATCCTCCGCAGGTAACTCTATCTCTGCGACAACAAGACCAAGGTTCTCTCCCAAAAACTCATCCACTTCCCAGACAAACCCTTCATGCAGAACCTTGCGGCGATTTTTCTCAATCAGCGGCTGCTCACACAGTGCCAATAATTCGCGCGCATCCCATACCGGGATCGGATATTCAAATTCCGCGCGGCGCGCACCAACCGAAGTTCCTTTAATGGTCAGGAAGGCCTCTTCACCCGCTATGCGCACACGCACCGTACGCGCCTTGTCGCGATTCAAATAACCCTGTGAATAAAACACGGGGGGCGCATCCCGCCAGGCATCACCCACGACTAAAAATTTCCGTTCGATTTCAATTGCCATGAGCATTTACCGCGAAAGAATAACGTTTTTTAACAGCCAATAAGCCGAGCAATCCTAGAGTCAACAGCGGTACCGACCCGCCGCCACTGCCCGATTTTTGTGGCGCCGCCGATACAACAGAACTGGTCGCCGATGAAGCAACAGAAGACGAACTGACCACCACCGGCTCATCCGGTTTATCGGCGATATCCACAACAAGAAGATTGGGCGACGCCAACATAAGCCCATTGCGCGGATTATAAAGTCGCACAAAAAAAGTTTCGGTAAATTCATTGCCCGCAACATCAGCTGCAATCGGAATTTCAATTGTTTTTTCGTTGGCATCGCCATCGAGCCAACTAATACTGCCAGCGACGGAAGTGAAATCCTGAGTAGTTGCATTGCCCGATTGAGTTTCATAAAACACTTCCACCGCACTTGTGCTGCCACCCACCCGCTGCAGCGACAAGCGCAACACATCTCCCTCTTTTGCCGCAACGCGTGCACTGGAAAATTTCACACTGCCCTGTAGCGATACGGTGTTATCGCGAATCACATACAATCCGCTGTTGATATCATTTACCAAAATATTACCGCTCGGTAGAAATGGATAGGTTCCCCAAGCCCCATTAAACGATGCCGAATTCGCAATCGGATAGGTATCAAAAAATCCCGCCTCTTTTGGATTGCGCGGATCTGAAATA
>NZ_JBRFPI010000044.1:0-17387 GCF_053579595.1 Cellvibrio sp. | reverse complement strand
GGCCTAATTACACGTTAGTAATAGCGTCCCAGCTTTGCCGCTACCAAGCGATTGTTAGCGCCGTTTTTGTTTTTGGGGTAGGCTCCCCCCTCACTTTTTCACAGCCGATAATTACTTTGAATAATCTACACATCTCCGTGTTTATCGCAGAGTGTGTAATTGCTCGCGGTATGTGTTGTTAATAAATTAAAACAGAAGGGATTAATAATGATCGATCAAAGTACCTGTCATTGCAGCGCAATAAAATATGAAGTAAAAAACTGCAACGGCTCGATCCGCAATAAAAGCAGTTTTTTACATTCGATCCGACTGCATCGTCTTTTCCTTCGATTGATTGTGATGTTAACGGGGCTCTTCGTCCTGAACGCTGCTGCGCAGGAGGAACCGCGAGTACGAGCACGTGATCTAGGTGTTGCACCGGGTATCTTCAGTCCTGGCACTAACAACGCGATCACCGATGTCGCCGGTGTCCGTGTCGGACAGGTGACGCTGCGGAAAGGCGATAAGGTCCGCACAGGTGTTACTGCGATCCTGCCACACCCCGGCAATGCCTACCGCTCACGGGTACCCGCTGCACTGCATGTAGGCAATGGCTTCGGCAAATTCATCGGCACCACCCAGATCAATGAGCTGGGCGAGTTGGAAAGCCCGATCTTGTTGACCTGCACCTTATGCGTGTGGAAGGCGGCCGATGCCATGGTTGAGTGGATGCTGGCGCAACCTGATATGGAGCAGGTGCGCTCGTTGAATGTGGTCGTGGGCGAGACTAATGACGGCAGACTCAATGACATCCGCGCACGCCCGATCACCGCCGCTGCGGTACGCACTGCATTGGAAAGCGCGAAGAGTGGGCCGGTGCAGGAAGGTAGCGTTGGTGCAGGCACCGGCACTACGGCATTCGGCTGGAAAGCAGGTATAGGAACGTCATCGCGCAAACTGCCCGACAGCTTGGGTGGATTTACGGTGGGTGTGCTGGTACAGGCCAACTTCGGTGGAGTACTGCAGGTGGCAGGTGCGCCCGTGGGGCGTGAGCTGGATCGTTATGCGTTCCAAAACGCAGTCGCTGCGCGGGAAAATACCCGGGGATTAGCCGATGATCGCGGCGATGGTTCAATCATCATTGTTATTGCCACCGATGCGCCCTTATCGGATCGCAATCTGCAGCGCTTGGCCTCACGCGGCATGATGGGATTGGGGCGTACCGGCAGTTCCGCATCCAACGGTAGCGGCGATTACATATTGGCATTTTCGACTGCCGAGTCGGTGCGTCGCCAATTTGATGCGGCGCGGCTGCAGACTACCGAATTGGCGAATGAGCAAATGAGTGCTGTGTTCCAGGCCAGTGTGGATGCAGTGGAAGAGTCGGTCTACAACGCTCTGTTTATGGCGACCACGGAGACTGGCAATGGTCAAACAGTTGAGGCTATTCCACTGGATAAGGTGCGGAAAATTTTGAAGGAACATGGTGTGGAAGTACCCGTGCGATAGAAAGCGCAGATGCGCCTATATCTGCAACACCGAAAATCAAAGGACAATAAACAATGTGGAAAGTATTAATAATTACATCAGTGCTATTCATTGCTGCCTGTAGCAGTACAAAAATCCATGTTTACACATCAGGAATTGATCAGCACACCCAACAACAACTGCTTCAATCGTTAAACAATGCCGGTTTGAAGGCTCATCAACAGACAACGCCAATGCAGCCCCTCAAAGAAGGGGCTTACATCATTTACACACCCAACTCTCGTTCAACGCAGATCAACCAACAAATTGAACAGATTTTAAAATCATTAAATTTACCGGCACCTGAATCACGCCTGTTTAGTTTGGGCGAAGGAATTAGCGCACACCGATATACCAAAGGAAATATTGGCCTCTATGTGATCGCCAATTCAACGCAACAAGTAGGTGATTTAAAAACATTCCTGGAAGAAAGCAGCATATTGGACTGGGAGCTTGGATCTGTTGGCTGCAGCAAAAATTATATTCTGGACATTATGGGTGATGGAAAAATCTACATAAGCACCCTGGAAGATGGAGCAGAAATAGATTCACTTGAATGGAAAATTCACAACAAACAATTGGTATTGACTAGATTATTCAAACGTTATGTTTATGACATATCAGAAGTAGATAAAACACTAAGTCCCGCTCAAAAATACCCCGAACCCTATGGCTGCCAATTTCGCAGCAATTTTGAGACCACCGTTACGGTCAAGAAATAGCGAAAAAAAATCCTATCAAGTTAACTATTATTCCGGCGCTATGCAGGTTGAAATTGAAGCGCCGGATGAAATGGAAAGTACTATTTACGCAAAATAGGTTTTAACCTTTGCAACCATTTGATTTGCAGTCAAGTTATCGACTGTCTCGCATCCAACAATACGGTTAGCAAAGCCCTTGAGTTCAAGACGTTTTTTAAATTCGCCTTTTGCTTCGCCGGGGCCAAATATTAAAATAGACGTAGCGTCTTTCAAATGCGGTATGACCTCATCGTAATATTGATTAAGGCGATTAGCATGGCGCCTTTCGCGCTGGTCTTCTGATGGACTTGCGCCTTCTGTAGCATGTTCGGAATAACGAATATGCTTATCATTAGATGATTGCGAATCGGTTTTATCATCACCGTTGAACAACACAAATGCTTCTTTATGATCGATCCAAACACCGACTTCTTGCTTTACCGCTTGTTGACTGCTCATGTTGTGACTCGCCGTTTAGTTAAAACACCTAAGTTACACAGCATTACAACAAGCCTCTGTGCGTGAGCACACCTAGCCAGTTAGAATCACCATATGGCAATTTGAAAAACAGGTATTACCAAACAAAGCTTGGGAACGAGAAACAAGAGAGATTGCAATGATTTACCAAGGCACTTGCCATTGCGGCACAATACAATTTGAAGTGGATGCACCCGACGAAGTGGAAGTTGAAAATTGCAATTGTTCAATCTGCAATATGACGGGATTTTTGCATTTGATTGTGCCACAGCGCAGTTTTCGCCTTATCAGTGGCGAGGACAACATCACTACTTACACATTCAATACCGGTGTAGCCAAACACACTTTTTGCAAAACCTGCGGTATCAAACCCTTTTACATTCCCCGCTCTAACCCCGATGGTGTCGATGTGAATTTGCGCTGTTTAACGCCGCAGCCAAAAACGGTGAAGATTGTGAATTTTGATGGACAGAATTGGGAAGCGAATGCGCATACCGTTGCGCACAAAAGTTTGTAACCTGCGTAGCCCGTATGGAGCCTAGCGGAATACGGGGCTTTTGAATATGGGCGCGACATGACTATACCCCGTATTCCGTTACACTCCATACGGGCTACATTGGAATATAATTAGCGGCGCCCACCAAGAATCCGCGAAGGTAAAAACAAAATCGCGCGCAGAAATTCAAATACCGCATCAAACGCGATACCCAGAATCCGGAATGGGATCGAGATCAACCAGACAATTGGCCAAAGCACCAGAGCAAGCAGCGCCAACGGCCAACAGATAACCCACAATAATAACCAGCAGATAAACGTCAACATACCAAATCCCCCAAGTGAGTAGGCCATTTTTATCTTGGACGCGATTTAAGGCAAGTTGGATTCAGTAGCCCGAACGGAGCCTGGCGAAATAAGGGGTTCATCAAAGTAATCCCGTATTCCGTTTCACTCCATACAGGCTACGACCAATTAAGGAGCAAGGGTCAAACTGCCTTGCATGATGGCGATATGGCCGGGGAATGAGCAAAAGAAAGTGTATGCAGTGCCTGCAGCCAACTTACTCACAGGAAAGGTCACTGACGCTGTTTCGCCGCCGCCGATCAGCTTGGTAAACGCGATTACGCGCGCATCGCCCGGCTTGACGTATTGGTTATCAACACCCGCTGCAATGCCTTCACTGGCAACCGCTTTGGCATCATCCGCCTTACTCAGTACCCAGTTATGCCCCATCACCGTTTTAGGCAGCGTTCCGGTATGCGCCAGATTCAAGGTAAATTCTTTGCAGGTTTTAGCGACCACAATGGCTTTTTGGTCGAACTGCATGGCGTCATTGCTTTTGAGTGTGAAACTACACTCATCCGCCTGCGCAAATTGGGCCCCTGCCATCAATAAACTTGCTAATGCAAATGCATATTTTTTCATTACCAATCTCCGTTACCAGTTGCTGTAGTTACCTATCAATGTAATACGCTAATTTACCCAAAAGCGGACAATCTAAGCACGATTATTAATGATTAGATTGGTTAATTGCTGGAAACGTGTCTTTACTGTTACCAATAGTGGCTTTTACCATAGAGTGATAACAGATGTTACGCCTGCTCAGTTAACGCTATGGTCTTCAATTACCCCCGAATGAAGATCAGATATTTAGTGGGTGTGGCACAATTTGCATATAACCCGCTATTTTTTGGCGCGACTGCGGCGCAATTCTGCAAATTGCGCCAAACGTCGTTAGGTTCAATAGGTCAAACCATGCAGCTCGCTGACAACGCCGCACTCATCATTATCGATCAACAACAAGGATTGGATAACCCGAAACTCAGACCGCGAAACAATCCCGATGCAGCAACTGTCATGCTGAAATTGCTCAATGCATGGCGTGTTGCAGAAATGACAGTTATTCACGTTAGGCACCGTTCGCGCGAACCCGACTCGGTTTTTTGGCCACATCAACAAGGTTTTGAATTCAAACCGGACTTTCTACCGCAGGGCGACGAGCTGGTTATTGAAAAAAATATCCCCTGCGCGATGCTCACAACAAATCTTGAAAAAATTCTTGACCAAAAAAATATACGCGAGCTTGTTTTGATAGGAGCTTCTACAAACAACTCAATTGAGGCCACTGCAAGAACAGCGAGCGGACTGGGCTTTAAAGTTTTTATCGTTGAAGATGGCTGTTTTGCATTTGAAAAGGCTGATTACTTTGGCGCAGCAAAAACAGCTCAAGAAGTACATGCGATGTCACTGGCGAATTTGGATGGAGAATATGCACAGGTACTAAACTCACGTGACCTGTTATGTGACGTTAAATCATTTCATACAAAGGGCACTAACAAAAAAGCCAGGCAATAAACCTGGCTTTTTGAAGAAAAAATAACGCTTAGAAAGCGAAATTAATGCTCAAAGAATACATATCCAAGTCATCATTCAGCATGGTGTATTCCAACTCGGAAAAAAACCGATTCGTTAACTTATAGCCAACACCAACGCCACCGGAAAAATCGGATTCTTTGTCAGAAACTTTTTCGACGGGCAATTGACCAAAATCATCGAATTCTTCATCGCCTTCAGCCGCTGTAAAAACGATCGGAGCATTACCTAACACTTCCGCATAAAAATCGAATGCTGATGGTTTAATTGTCAAGGTGGTTTTTTCAGAGAGATAACCCGCTTTCACTTTAAAATAGAGGTCACCGCTTGAGCGAAACACACCATAAATCGCCGAGGTTTCAATACTTGCATCAATATTTACTGCAAGGTCAATCACAGCGTATGGAAATACACCTTGAATTTCGTTGAGCGTTGTACCAGGATTCATTTCCAGAATTGATTCCCACCACTCATCAGTGACATTAATCCCCTCCTCGATATAGGTTGCCTTGGCATCCTTGACTGATTTCGAGTATTGCCCCTCAATAGAGAAATTTTCCGAGAGCTTGTATCCAAGCTGGATAAAGCCATTATCTGCATCAGAAAAACTGATTTCATCATCTTCTGGAACAGCAACAGTTCCGTAACCTACACCAGCATAAAAATTCAATGGTTTTTCTTGTGCGGCAACCGCACTGGAAATAAACACCCCTAAAACCCCAAGCGACAACAATGTCTTTTTCATAAATCAATCCTGTTTTTCTGGAAAATATCCAAATTATTGCCTAATAATGTCCGCACACTAACGCGCGCTGACTTTATCACAAATTCCGGTAACAAATCAGCACCGGCAATAAAACGTGATGCGCGATATTAAATGAGGTCGATACAGTAAGTACTCTCGACTTTCCTCTTGCTTATTAAAGGAAAAAACATGCTAATCCGCCCATACAACTCCAACGACACCGCCGCCATCTGCGCTATTTACAATCACTACATTGAACATACAGTAATTACCTTTGAGGAAATTCAACTCACAGTTGCGCAAATGCAGGAGCGTATTACTGCTTATACACAACTCTATCCCTGGTTAGTGTGTGAGGATGCAGGTGAAATAGTGGGCTATGCCTATGCGAGCAAATGGAAAGAGCGCAGTGCTTATAAACACACCGCAGAAGTCACTGTGTATTTAAAACATAATGCAACTCAAAAAGGTTATGGCAGTGCGTTATATGAAGAATTAATTGCACAACTTAAGGCAAAAGGCTGCCATGTATTGTTAGGGTGCATCGCTATTCCCAATGAGCCAAGCGCAAAATTGCATGAGCGTTTTGGTTTTAAGCAGATTGCGCACTTTACCGAAGTGGGGCGTAAATTTGAGCGCTGGCTTGATGTCGGTTATTGGCAGAAAGTGCTTTAGCGCACCGAGCACACCGACACTCCAGACTTATACTGATACATCGAGATATTCGACTACTTGGTTGTTAATCATCAATTATTTTATCGGTTAAAAAGACAGCGATATTTTTTTACTATCCATTAACAAAGGAATTTCACGATGAACAAGACATTCTTAGGCATGTTATCGACAGTGGTATTGCTTAACACTGCCTGTGGCCCAAAACAAGATGATGCGCCAAACAGTACAATACAAAGTTCTTCTTTGCCCACATCTTCTGCTTCATCTGTAGCTGCCTCACCGGAAACAGCTGTAACACCGGCAGAAACACCCAGCCCACCCAATGGCGAGCTGCTCAACACTTATTGGAAACTCGTCCTGATCAACGACACTGAAGTCACAGTGGCCGATAATCAGCGCGAACCACACATTACCTTCAATGCAGAAAACCGCGTATCCGGCTCAGATGGTTGCAACCGTTTAATGGGCAGCTACCTGTTGGAGGGAGACACGCTTACGCTAGGGGAAATGGCAGGAACTAAAATGGCTTGTGCAGAGGGGGCAGAACAAACCCAAGCTTTTAATGAGGCATTGACGAAAGTGGCCGCCTACACAGTGCATGGCGACCAATTAGAATTGCGCGATGACACCGGGCTGGTTGTTGCCCGCTTTAAGGCGGTTGCGTTGCCGTAGTCATCGAGCATCAAGCTTACCCAAACAAAAAGCCCGTTAGATAGACTATCTAACGGGCTTTTTGTTTGGGTCAATCAATGTCAATCGGGTTAATTAGCGATATCACCACGCTGCCGGTATTCTGTTGGTGTTACGCCGACCATGCGTTTAAAAAAGCGGTGGAACGCCGAGGGGCTGTTGAAGCCGGATTTGTAAATAATTTCCAGAATCGTTTCGTCTTTTAATTCCGGCAGAACCAACAAACGTTTGGCTTCTTCTACACGGTAGCGATTAATAAATTCAAAAAAATTCGATTGGTAATGCATTTTTAAAATCGCGGAAATATCGCGCGGCTTTAACCCTATCTGCTCAGCAAAACGCTCAAGATTGATGTTACTTTCCAAAAACAATTTATCTTCATGAATGGCTTTTTCGATGATCTCAACCTTGTGATCCATTTTGGTTGGCTGCACCGGCTTAGCGGTTGGCACTACATGTACGCTGAGTAATTGGCGGGTATTGATCAAACCAAATACAAACAAACCATTCACCAACATAACCGTGAGATAGTTATCGATAATACCCAGCGTATCACTCACCGATGCACTTACCCACCCCTCCAACAAATAGGCGAGTAGCGACCAAAGCCAATGCAGGCAAAAACCCGCGAGCACCACATCGGCGAGCTTTAATTCCGACATCGAGATATCGGCATACAAATGCTTTAAATTATCGCGCAACTTATATTCGGCAATCACGCAGGCGATGATGTAACCGAGCGGTGACAATTTTACCAACGCCCACACAAATGCGACTGCAGCATTTTCCGCGCCTGCCAACTCTGTCGCAGGCTGCCACTCCACACTATTAATATCAAACACAACTAAAAGAATTGCAGCAATCAATGATGGGACGAGATGCACCAAATTTCGCCAGCGCAGTAATTCAACTTTCTGTGAGAGCGAGCGCATATAAAAATAGAGCACCGGCCCCTGCAACAATAAACAGGCCGATAAGATCGTAATAATAAAAGGTGAATGGTTAATCGGCGTGGTTTTTAAATCGCCATTCCAGACAATCAGAGTGGTCGTTAATACCAGCGCAATCAGCAGAAAAAATCCGGACAAGATACGGCGCGGCTGAACGTGTTTGGCAGGCAACAAATTCAATAAAACCGCCAACACACAGCACTCCACTGCCGTGAGGACCAAGACCAGGTCGTGGATATTTAGAAAGTTGGTTTTCATTAGACCTTTCTCGTGTAAGCACGGCCAATCACCCTCGTGGCAGGGGATGCTCTCTCTGGCTGTGGATTCTAATTATAGGATGCAACGGCCTCTGCAGGCCTATTTGAACACGCAGTGCTTGGCGTAATCCTTAGCCTCATTCATGGTGAGCTCGCCTTTGGGTTTTTCTTCGATGGATTTACACCACTCCGGGCTGCCTACTTTGGGCGCGCAGGCGGATACTAGGTGAACCAAGGTCGCAACCAACAGCAACTTAACCATTCTTAAAAAAGTGGGCATAAAAAAGTCCGATTATTGGAGTTATGAGGGAGGAGCCGCTTGCCAAGCGTGAGTAATGAATCCGTCAGGTGAATTCACATGGGCAAGAATAGCAGAGGTTATCATCAATAAAAAATCGTCCGCGGGATTGTCTTGTAAACTACCCCACATAACTCCGCTATATCAAGGAAGCACCATGAACGATGCCGACCTCACGCTAACCTCACCCGTTACGCGCATCCTGCAGGATGAAAACCCGCTGCTTTGCCTGACCATCCTCTGGCACCCCGAGCTGGAGCGCATTGGGGAGCAGACGATTTTTACCGGCCAAAACCTCTCTCTAAGTCGCTATCACCCTCTGTTCTGCAAACCTGAACAACCCGGCCTACCACTTGGACATGGCGGGATATCGCGCAGTCCACTGGAGCTAGCGATTGACATGCAAGGCGGTGTAACCATCACTGTACCGGCCGGCCGCATGCAGGTGGAATTAGATGGCAGGGAAATTCAGGGCAATCACTACCTGCAACCTGAACAAATTAGCAACGGCACCATTCTCGGTTTAGGCCGTGCGGTACTCTTGTGCCTGCATTGGCTAACTGCCCTGCCGAAAAATAACGCCATCGACGGGCTAATCGGCGTGGGCAGCAGCACCCAAAAAGTCCGTGACCTCATTCGTCAGGTTGCCGCAACTGACGCAACCGTCCTGCTTTTGGGAGAAACCGGAACCGGAAAAGAAGTGGTGGCGCAGGCGATTCACTCATTGAGCCTGCGCAAACATAAACCATTGGTTAATGTGAATATGGCCGCACTCAATGACGATCTCGCCGCTGCCGATTTATTTGGCGCAGCCAAAGGCGCGTACACAGGGGCACAAACTGCACGCAATGGTTTTTTTCAGGAAGCAGAAGATGCAACATTATTTCTCGATGAAATAGGCAACGCACCAGCGAGCGTGCAACCCATGTTATTACGCGTACTGGAAACGGAAGACTATCGCCCTTTGGGAGCAACCAAAGATTTAACAACAACTGCACGCATCATTGCTGCTACCGATCAGGATTTATATGGTGGCGGATTTAATCCCGCACTATTACGCAGATTGGAAAGCTTTGTCATCAATTTGCCACCACTGCGTAACCGACGCGAAGATTTGGGCGTATTGATCATGCATTTAATGCAATCGCCATCACTGAACAATATCGCCAATAAAAATTTATCCTTCTCGTTACTGACTCAATTTGCGCTTTATGATTGGCCAGGCAATATTCGCCAGCTACGCCATTTTTTGAAACGCGCCCTACTCGGCATGGCAAACAACGAAACACCTGCGTTTTCATCGCTAATCGATTCACCGCCGCAACGGGTTACCTACAGTGCTGAACCGACTAACGCATGCTCAACTCCAACTCCAACTCCAACTCCAACTCCAACTCCATCATCCACAGAAAAACAAACGCGCAAGAAACTCAATGAATTAACGGAGGAAGACGTTATAAATGCACTGGAGGATAATGAATGGAATATTCAAAGTGCGGCGCAGGCTTTGGGAATATCGCGGCCGTCTATGTATAAACTTATGAATGAAAGTCCGAATATCCGTCGTATTGAAAAAATCTCTGTCAGAGAGATTCAACAAGCATGGCAAGCTTCGAATAATAACATTCAGGCTTGTGCATCTTTATTGAAAACTCCGGCAGAGGCCCTGCGAAAACATCTGCGGGGACTGGGGAGTAAATAACCTCTAAAAATTAAACCTTTCAGCAGCTACACCCCCTCCATTACGCCTCCTTTTTTAGCCTCTATTGAAAACCGAAAGGATTAAGCAATCTACCATTCGGTCTTCAACAAAGGCCTATAAGTTTTTGACAAAAAATTAAACAAAAAAATCCTACCCTTTGGTTAACATAATCCCTTGCGTTCACTGTGCATTTTAGTATCAATATTTTACGTGTTAATTAAACATGGCAAAGGCAAATTACATGTAAAAAACCATCAGCAAGCCTAAATTACCCTTTAAAACATTGAATATTGATAATGTTAGAGCTTGGCATAAGCATTGCAATTACCAATTCGAGTCGCTTATACCGCTGTTTATTGCTGATGGTTATAGAAGACCAAAAACATAAATAACTAGATGTTTTATGCTTCTTCCATCCAGAAAATTTACTTTTAAAGGACTCGACACAATTAAATTAATGACATTATTTCATTTGCGAATACCTAGTTATCGATCAAGTAAATAATAGCGATGAAAAACAGTTATTGATTCAATTATTTCATTATTAACCATTTTATTTCACAATTTACATTAGAGAGAATTTTATGAACTTTTCACTTAGCATGGCATTTACCAATCAACAACTTGATGTAATCGCAAGCACTAACACTAAGGTTATTGTTGCCAAACCTACCGCTGGCGGTGCACCCAATGTGGCTTGGCAAGCATTTGATCCGCTGACAGCCAACACCCTAAGCTGGGAAGAGCAGTACGGTATTTATGTTTCAACTGCGAGTGTTACCGGTGGAGCAAAGCTCGAAAAACTATCAAGCACAGGAATCCCTGCGGCAAGCAATAAACTTTATACCTTAACGGGTAGCGGTGTTATTTCTAACCCCGACACTGGGGGCGAGGCGGGATCATTCAGTTTATTAAACAGCTACAACAAACAAGATTTAATGACAGTAGGTTTGTACCAAGACGCTACCGTTAATGGCACCGCAATTGCGGGGAATGCTATTTCTGCAGCTGGTGTAATGCTGGCCAGCACCGCTGTTATGACGCCTTATACGACACTCTATGTTTGGCTGCATTCTGAAATTGAAAGCAACACAGTGGTCACTAAAGTTAACTCCCCTATGTCAATACTTAAGTTTGGCGGTGCTGTCACTACAATATCGACAGCATATGACACAGAAAGCGGAATGTTTTTACCGAATTAATTTGGTTAAAACGTATTTAAGTCACTAGGGCGGTGATTGTATGCCCTAGTGGATTTATTAAATTAATACTAGGGCGGATTCAGTATGGACGATAATAATTATGCAGTAGAAATAAATTTTACCAATGATCAATTGGCTACTATTTATCAAGCTCAGGCAAGCGTTGTTGTAGGGAAAATATTTTCAAGCTCTTCTAGTAATGTAGCTTGGCAAGTATTTAAACCGATGCAAAAAAATACCTTAACCTGGATTGAAAGCTATGGCATATATGCGTCTACATGTAGTCTTTGTCATGGGGCACCGATTGTTCAACGCACTGGCATTAGTGGGGCGAGTACCGGAAAGCTATATACTCTCAGCCCCGATGGTGCTATTGGGCCACCACAAGATGGTGGAGAAGAGGGAATATTTATGCTTAAAAATAGCTATCCCGAGAAAAAAATAATGACAGTTGGCCTATATCAAGACGCCAGTTTAAATGGTGAATTAATTGCAGGAAATGCCATATCTGCAACCCCTGTTATGTTAAGCCATACTGCAAGTATGAAACCAAAAAAAGTAATCAACATTTGGATTCAGAGCCATATTAAAAGTAACACTGTCGTATCGCGCGTTGCTTCACCCATGACGCCATTACTGTTTGATTCAGAGAAGCGTTCGTTGATTTTTTCATACGACGATAATTCTGGAAAATTTGTTCCTTATTGACTGTTGATAATAATTTCATAAAAACGCTTTAAATATTCTTAAATTTTCTATACTCATTAATTCTCAGGAAAAATATGAAACTAACCATTGCTAAAAAGTTTTTTGTTGCTTTGTTATTGGTAGGCCTTAACGCTTGTAGCACGCATCAAAATGCACCCCCATCCAGCAAAATAGCGGTAGCACCACAAATAGATACTGCTTGTAATGTCACAGCGGTAAGCTGGAGTCATATATTCAATGCACACTGCCATGGAGGTAACAATATTCACGGAAATCAATTTGACCCTATTTACTGTACTCAGTCCGCGCAGCAGACTCTCTGCACAGAAATTCAGCAAAATCACACTAATCGAGTAGTGCAGGCTACGGGCAGAGTTTGTTATGACGCACCATTGAATCACGCAATAGGTTCGGCGGGAGAAAATCACGGTCGCTTAGTGATTACTAATGCAGGTAATGGCACTGCAATAACACAGTTTCCTGTAGCTGCAGGTCAATGTCCGCATTAAAATTATTGCCCTTAAGGGGCACCTACATATCTTGTAGATAGCCTGCCTAGCAATTTTGCGTGCAAGGATGCAATCATATTTTTCAATATAGTCGTAATTCCAAAATAACAAAAACTCATCCGACATAGAAACTTAGATAAGGCTCCCTCATGTTACTAAATATCGGATCTCAAGGCGACAATGTCAAAAAAGTTCAGGCGCATTTAAACATGCAGGAAACGGGCATCTATTGCCTTGAAACTAAAGCACAAGTTAAAGCCTGGCAACTCACTCATGGATTAAGTCCCGATGGAATTGTTGGCGAACAAACTTGGGGAAAGCTATGTGTAGCAGCAATTAATCTAACCATCTCAAAACGCTCTCATACTCAAATCAAGCCGGAAACATTAAAGGGAATAGTTCCCGAGCATCTGCTCAATCAAATTCAAGATAACACCACATATTCAAAACTAACTGACACTTTGCACCTATGCCATTTCTTGACTCAATGTGCTCATGAGTCTGGAAATTTCACCTCAACAGAAGAAAATCTTAATTATAGCGCGCAGGGGTTAATGGCAACCTTTCCTAAATATTTCGATAAATCCATGGCAAAAGAATATGCACATCAACCGATACGGATCGCATCCCGGGTATACGCTGGAAGACTACAAAATGGAGATGAGGAATCAGGGGATGGATGGACTTATCGTGGCCGGGGTTATATTCAACCAACAGGAAAGTGCAACTATGAACACTTTGCTAATTTCATTCGTGAAGACACTGTTGCCCACCCTGATTTAATCGCCACGAAATACCCATTAATGTCTGCATACTATTTTTTCACCATGCACGACATATGGAAATACTGTGATAACGCGTCCAGTGAAAATATTAAGAAAATAACAAAAATAATTAATGGTGGAATGAACGGACTGACCGAACGAATAAAGTTATTTAATGAATATTATAGCCGCGCGGAGCAAGGATAAATGGACGCCCCAGACTTTCATAGAGAAATCCAAAGCTCATTTTGAGGCGAATTTCAGCGACGAGAATGTTAGTAGTCCGCCAATGCCGAATTAATCACACATAAATTTTCACAATCATGTGAATAGGCGCCTCCTTTTCCAAACTGAGGCGCAACTTAACCATATTAAATTAGTTTCTCCTTCCTACTACGACCTCAGGATCAACAAGGAATGGCATTACAATCCAAGAAGCATAATCCAAGGGCTGCTTATTTTTATTAAACTTTACGCCACCACCATCATCATCAATAGAAAAAACCGTTGCAAAAGTACCTGCAACGGTAATATCCCAATCCCCCTCTTCACTATCAATAATGACCTTATCTAATTGTCGTATGTGCTCACGAATCAGCGGTATTTGCCATGATTCAGCAGGAAAAGGAAGAGTTTCTGTTGGTTTAATGACCTTAAAGGGGACTGTCTCGCTCGTTTCATTTAAAGGTTTTATATACAAAGTACAATCTAGCACCAACCGTCCAATTAAGGAGAAACTAATAGTGTCGTTTTCACTAAAGCACTTTGGCATTACATTTGGTGGAAGGCAAAAGTATTTTTGATTCAAACTTTCAAATCCTGAAATCTGATAGGATGGCCTAGGATCTTCCGTTTCCAAATTAATTGTAAAAATATAATCGGTCATAAGTAATTTCCAACAAAGAAAATTTTATCGGTAAGAAGCATCGCGCCGCAATGCAACCAAATCGGGCTCCGCTTCAATAAGATTTATTGGGTAACCCAATGATTTTGCTTTTTCAATCTCCGCTAACGCACGCGGCCTATCTCCAAGCAATTCAAAAGCCAGTCCGGCACGAAAATATACATTTGGATTATCAGGAGCCAAATCCATTGCCTGAACACTGTAATTTATCGCAGTAGTTCTATCGCCCGTCCTTGCAGAATACAATCCCATTCGTGACATCAAGGTTACATCGTCCTTGGTACGAGCCAATCGAGGAGCCAATAATTCTTTCGCTCGTTGATAGGCATTACGAGCCTCTTCGGTCCGACCTGGTATCCAAAGTAAAGTATCTGCAAAATTAGCCCATCCAATATAAGAATTAGGATTACCTTTATTTGGAGCTAGCGCAGACTCAAATGCTTTTGCAGCAGCAATATGGTTGCCACTTATAAATAAGGTATTACCTAGATTGGTATAAAGATTAAAGCCGGGGCGTACCTCTAAGCCTTGCTGTATTACTTGCAATGCCTCATCAATTCTATTTTGATGCAACAAGATTGCATTAAGATTTGCATAGGAAATTACAGCATCCGGCTCTAACTTTATGCTATGACGAAATGCTTTTTCAGCTGCAGCATAATCTCCTTGTATATAATAAATTTCCCCCAATGCATCAACAAATAATCGCTCCTTGGGGAATCGTACTATACCTGACTCAAGGAATTTTTTAGCTTCTTTAAACTGACCCATCGATTTAAGAGCTTCAAATTTTGCATACCAGGCAATTTTATTTATTCAATTCAAATCAATTGCTTGACTCACCGTCTCCAACGCCGCTTCAGAGTTCCCTTGAAGATCTAATACCATCCCCCTAGCCACCTGACTTAATGCTAACTGATCATTCAGAGATAAAGCTTGTTGTGCAGCTACATCTGCTTTTTGTAACCAAATATTATCCTGTTCGTCACTTTGATAACGTAGACTATATGTAATTGATAATCCCGCAATCGCAGCCGCATTTTTTGAGTTCTTTCCTATAAGATTATTAAAATGCTGAGTCGCTTGATCCAAACTTCCCGGCCTATCCCATTGCTCCAGTGCACCCATCCCCATTTTCATTTCTTGTGATTCGGAATAGCGTGGAATAACCTCTTCAAAACGCCACAAGAAATTACGGGTTAGCCATCCACCCAATACAACACAACCGATCACTATAAAGGACAACAACACTGCATTTTTTAAATGCTTATTGCGCAGCTGCTTGGGTAATTTATTTTTTGCTTTTGGAGGGATATGAATTTCTGGGTGAGCTGAATTATTTTCGAGAAGAGTGCCATTTTTAAATACATCCAACTGATCCAACACTTCCGCCATTGACGATAAACGCTGCGCAGATTGCTTGGCAGTCATGCAGCGAATCAAATGGATTAACGAAGTTGATAATTCCGCAGAATAATTCCATTGATCGGATGATGATTGTACCAATGCCGCTGCAAGCGCCAAACCACTGAGATCAGCAAAAGGGCGATGACCATTGAGTAATTCATAAAAAATTACGCCAAGCGCATAAACGTCGATTGACGGTGCGAGTGGCGCGCCGAGCAAACGCTCCGGTGCCATGTAGGCGATGGTGCCTTGAGGATCTTGTTGCAACATGGAGGTTGTTGCCTGATTGTCGGCTTTGCTCGCTAAACCAAAATCCAGAATGCGTATAGCACCGGTTGGCTCCAACATTACATTAGACGGTTTTAAATCGCCGTGGGTAAGACCGATGGTGTGAGCTTGTTGCATTGCTTCGGCAATTTGGTGAACTATATTCAGCGCTTGCGACAGGTCGACTTTTTTATTAGTGACAACATGCTTGAGCGTTTCACCTTTAACCAACTCCATGACGATAGCCTGGCTGTTGTCGTCATCTTCCAGCGCATGGATTTTTACAAATGCGGGGTGATTGAGCGATGCAGCCATGCGCGCTTCGCGCATCAAATCAGCAGAGGAGGATAATAAACCATCCGTTTTTAAACATTTGATCGCCACACTGCGCTGTAATTTGCTATCCCAAGCTTCAAATACCTTGCCGAAACCGCCCTCCCCTAAACAGGTGACAATCTGGTAATGCTTGATAACACCAGTCCCGGGCGACATAAATATGCTCTTAATAATTTATTAAATAATTTTTAACGAGAGAAACAACGTCGTCAGCGCAGGAAAGCAGTTGGGACTTGTGCGAAAAATTGTTTTAGATAAAACATGTGTATAGGAACACATATAAAAATATTTAGGGGATATGCAAAATTGTTTATGCGCCAAAATTTATATAAAAACGCCCGCTGGATTAGAGCGGGCGTTTTTGGTCTTGCACGGAGAGGGAACTAGCCCTCACTAACATCTGTTAAGGCAACGCTTTCAAATGATTACCAACGGGTACCGAAAAGATACGACCATCTTTTACATCCCAGTTGATCGACCAGGTCATTACACCACGGAAGTCAGCATAGGCAGCCAGTGGAGTATTGCTACCGCAATTGGTGCGTTTCACCAAACAATCCACTGCTTTATTGATATCAGCGGTAGTCGCTTGGCCCGAACCGGCAGCGCGTGGGCCAGACGGTAAGCCAAGCGCGACTTGATCAGGACGCAAGCCCTTGAAGTTACCGGCAGTACCGTTGGCCAATGGGAAGCCTTCAATCAACATACGCGCAGATGCCACCATCATATCCACTGTGCCCGCTTGATAAGCTTGCGCCGCATAAGGTGTTGCCAAACCGCCGTTGTTGTACAGCTGCACGTGCAGCAGATCCAGCTCGTTACGCAATTGGTCGATCATCGGCAAATAGACACCCCAGATTCCAGTGTACGCTACATAACC
>NZ_JBRFPI010000043.1:0-17427 GCF_053579595.1 Cellvibrio sp. | reverse complement strand
CCCCGCTGCGGTAAAACCCGCAGTCGGGCCTCGTACTCCCGCACAAAACCAAAACCGGCGCAAAGAGTTTCTTTGCGTCCTGCTACAGCTTTGCCTGTTGTTATGGCGGCTGGGCGGGGCTACCTTCGGGTAGGCCGGTGTTGGTTTTGGGCCGGTAGTACGAACCCTGTCCAGTCCGCCTCCACGATTTCGTACTTCGTGGTGGCGGTTTCTAACCAAAACCGTGAGATTTTTATTATGGATAATACGATTTCCCCTCCCCCGTTCCCCACGTCTGTTGTTATTAAACTCGATCAACTCCAATACACGTTTTTTAAAAAATCCCGCCTTGAGATTCATTCGCCTACTGGCCAAGTGCTCACTGTAATTAGCAAGCCGTTACCCAGCAGAACAGATGAGGATGCGGTTTACCAATTGTGGGCACAGGCGTGTTTGTTGGAGGTATTGTTTGATGAGATTAATGAGCGAATTACATTACCGCAGCGGGCGATCAATTCTATTTCGTATGTGATGGACAGGATTGATGGACACCTTAGGAGGCAGACGTCCAAATAAAAAAGGCGGCTGTTGCCGCCTTCCGTTTTTCTTTCATTTTATAATTTGCTTACTTCAGACGCAGCCAACAAGAGCGCACCTACACCATAAAGCTGGGTATCCTCCGGCAATATTTTTTCTGGCGATGCACCCACCTGCTGAACCCAACCGAGCTTGCCTGTTTTATCGACCGCGCTGGCAAGCCCGTTCCAGCCAGCATTTACTGCCGGTAAATATTCTGCTTTTGATAACAAGCCATTGTTGATTCCCCACGCGAGACCGAAAGTCATAAAACCGGTGCCGCTGGTTTCTGGTACATTGAATTCGTCTTTATCCAGGAGTGAAGACGGCCAGAAACCGTTAGGTTGTTGGAGTTTGAGCAAACTTGCGGCCATGGTTTTAAATAAGTTTTCGTATTTTTGTTTGCGCGGATCATTTGCAGGAATTTGCTCGATCAGGAGCGGCAAGCCTGCAAACACCCAGCCGTTACCACGGCTCCAGAAAATTTTCTTATCGTTTTTACTGCGACGCTCAAAAAAGCGGCCATCGCGATAAAACAGGTGTTCGTTTTTATCAAACAAATAGTCAATCGTTGCTTGGTATTCTTCATCCACATAATTTAGATACGCAGGATTGCCGGTTAATTTCCCTACCGCTGCCCACACGGGTGGTGCCATGAATAAGGCATCGCACCAACACCAGCGATGTTGGCATGTTGCTTCGCCCTGGCCTGTTGGATCGGAGTTGTATTCCAGACTGTGAGTTTTGCGGTTTGCCAAAATTTTTTTAAACACTTTTTGTGTGGGTGCGATCAGGCTGAGATCATTTTTGCGTGCGGCGACTGCGGCGTAGGTGAAACCAATTACCTGGTCATCGGCGTGCCAGCTTTTGTCGCCGAGCTTCCATTTATTGGCTTTGCCTTTTGCAACCAAGGCTTGTAGATAATCTGCATTCTGGCTGTGCTCTGCCCAGCGATTTAATCCTACAAAAAATGCGCCTTGAATCCAGCCATGCGGGTTTTCAGTGTGGTCGCGAAAGGTGCGCACATAATCAAAATTTTCCATATGCGCCAATTGCCAATCTGCAGCGCGGTTGGCAACGTCGGCAACGGCTTGTGGTGCAGGGATTGTTGCTGCAGGCTTGTGTGCACAGCCACTGATTAGCAACAGACCCAATAACATTGTGCAAACAGAAACAAGGGGTGAGCGAAGGTAATGCAATAAAAAATGGTTCATCCAGATAACTCCTGTGTAAAAGTCCAGGGAATTTATTGCTATGTCAGGTCTGCTATGTGTAATTCAGTTGTGATCACTGATTATGGTTGTGCAGGATCTTAGGCCAGGTGTTGGTTAAATAGAAGGGCTTTACGGAGTTTTACCTTTCTGCAAAAACAAAAAACCCGGCCGAAGCCGGGGTGAAGACAGACCACTAAAACAACGAACAAAAATCAGGTGGTGTGCGATAAACGCAGAAGAACTACACCGTACATTTACAGGCTTTCAACGCGGCCTTGTACTCGATTTCCAAGGTTTTTAACGTCGCTAATGCGCTGGTCACTGTTGCAGTCAGCCCGGCAGTTTTAGCTTTTTCCGCTGTAGTTGCAGCAACAGCGGCATTGTAAGCATTGGTCGCTGCATTGGCCGCTGTTGTAGCAGGAGCTATTTGCTGAAATGCAGTATTGGCTGCAGTCACTGCAGTGCTGATTTGCGCAACCAATGCATTGTACTTAGTTACCAAATTGTTATAAGCGGTTAATTTAGATCCTTTGGCCGAAGCAGTAGCAGAATTGTAAGCAGCGAATGCCGTATTTAGTTGAGTTACCATTGGATTCACTTTTGCAACCAATCCATTATAAGTAGCAACCGCCTTTTCATAATTTTTGGTAGCAGTGGTAAGATTTTTGGTAGCTGTAGTCAGCGTTGTTTTTGCCGCTTTCTCTACTGCAGTTTTTGCACTGATCGCCACTTTGTTTGCGCTTACCGCAGCCACTGCTGCAGAGTGCGCTGTGCGTGCTGCTTCCACCCGGGTTTTTAATGTCGCTGCGTCAACACTGCTAACACTGCTTGCCGAGCTGGAAGATCTGCTGGATGACAAGGCCACGCTGGAACTCGAATTGAGTGAAAAAGATGCAGCGCTGGATACCGAAGCGCCCGCATAATAACTGGCGATTTGTGGTGCAGTAATGCTCAAGGCGTGGCGAGCATCTGCCCCACTGGTGGTATTGGTACGAACCACGCCACAGGGTAAATTGTTTTTGCAAATAATGTCGGGATTGGAAAATTTGTACACTTTGCCAGTCCAGTAATCCACATTAAATTCATTTTGGTAGGCCATGATGGTAGTAAAGCTATTAACTACGCCGTGCCCCAATGCATAGTGCAACACGCCACCCACACCATCTTGTTTGCGTGAATGTTTTAAACCCATGTTGTGACCCAGCTCATGGGCAGTCACATAATCCCCACAAGAATTAATGGCGACATGAGCAAACATATAGGCTTTGTGACCAGCACTCATTGCACCGTTGCTGCCACCTATCCACGCGATGCCACAACTGCCGTGTGAATTCATATAGGGACGATACAAAATAACCATGTCCGCTTTAGCCTGTTCGCGCGCAGCGGCAACACCACTAAATGCTGTATGTTGATTGAAAGTAATGTTGTTCAACGCTGTTTCAGCGTTGTTGTCATCGGTGTAATCTACCTGCAAGGTTTGGGCAACACGAATTTCCAGATCCACGCCGCTGTCGGCATAAATTTGATTGGTGACCTGAAAAATTTGATTGATGCGAGTGGTTGGATCACCACCGTATAAATTGGCAGTGCCTTTGGTATACACAACAAGAACATCGATTACGGTGGAGGCGGCAAGCGCAGGAAAAGCGGCGGCTGACAATAATGTAATAGCAGAAGCACGGATAAAATTTTGAATAAAATTTTTCATAGAATTCTCTCGATTGACTTTACTTAAAACCTTCCATGATTGACAAATTCAGATATAAACCGAAATTTGCGCGTATCCATTAAAGCTCAACGTGTTACTTTATTAACTGTGCATAACGACTCCATCTGATTTCAAATAATGAAAAATGTGTTTAAAAAAAGCATCAGTGATCGTGCGGTATTTCAATAAAGTCATTGGCGCCCGGACGGGATAATTCAAGTTCGGATGGATTTTTGTAGATCCAGCCACTGCCATTAACAGATTCCAATGTGTAACTGCCTTTGGGTGTTGTCACTGTGGCAAAGACCGAGTTGCCACCATAGGTCATCACAACCGGATACTCATCGCCATGGCCATCCAGATGTCCGCGCCAGCTGTAATCACCATTAGGATTCGTATTGCCAGATTCCACATTCACTTGCAATCTCTCTCCGCCCGGCAATATCACACTCGTTTGCTGGCCCGCTTCCGGATAGGACGGATTTTCCATATCGACCGATACCGGTTCATACACCGAAACCCCACTTGGCAGCGGCATTGCCGGGGTAGCAGCGGTTGCATCTGCCGCGCGCCAGGCGTCGGGCACTATTGCGATAGTTTCATTCGCCTTTGCCAGCTCAACCGGTGGGACTGGCTTGGCTGCGGCCGAATTCAACGCCTGCTGTGCGCGCGCCAGTTCGCTATTCGCTTTGGCTAACACCGGATTGACAGCAGGATCAGTAGTCAACGGCGACTGCTCATCGAGTGCCAGTTGTAAGCGCTGGTCTGGTTGTAACAAGGTTTCTTCCCGGGTGATTTGATAGGCCAAAGCGATAATCAAAATGGCGCTCACTGCCAGATAAAATCGCTTGATATTGACCGAGGAAGGAAGCGCCATTGAATGGAACCAGATTGCTATAAAAGTTGATTAAAAATAAGCCAATACGGCCAAAAAATCGAGTTTTTATTACCCTTTGAAAAAAATAATCTAATTTGTGAAAAGAGTGATAATTAAAGTAATTAAAAATGGAAGTATGGTTATGAAAGAGAGAATTTTTAGATGTTGTAATCGGTGCCACTATCCGATCGCGAGAAAGCTTGGCGACATAAGACCTTCCGTTTTCTCTTTGTTCGCTGGCGCACCGCACTATTCAACCCCAGTGTTTATGCTGCGCCCAAATTAAACGAATGTTGTTTACTTCCCAGCGCTGTCCACCAGGTTCTTTTGCCTTGAAAACTGCGGTTACATCTAACTCATTAAATAGGCATCCTATGAAACATCCCCTTCTTTTATTAACGCTTATTGGCTCCATTGGCCTTGCTGCGTGCGAACGCCAAACAGACACTGTTGTACTCACAGTTCCCGGCCCGGCCGGCGAAAAAGGGGCTACCGGCAATACGGGCAATAGAGGTGCAACTGGCGTTGAAGGTGTACAAGGAGCGACCGGTAATACGGGAAACACTGGCAATACCGGCGACACTGGCGCAACGGGTGATGTCGGTGCAACTGGAGATACCGGCGCGACCGGAAATACTGGTAATACCGGCAATACTGGTGATACTGGTGCAACCGGAGATACGGGGGCAACGGGTGATACTGGCGAAACTGGTTCAACGGGCGACACTGTAATTGTGGTACCCAATTAATCGAATACGCTATTTATGCTGAAGTAAGGATTATCACCAGAAACAAAAAGGCAGCCACATGGGCTGCCTTTTTGTTATCTAAAAAATACCCCGAAGTCACACATTGGGGATTTACTTAGTGGTTTATTACTCTGCGTAAACAGGGAACTTCTTGCACAGATCAGACACTTTCGCTTTAACACTAGCAATAACCGCATCGGCGTTACCTGCTTCCAGCGCATCAAAAATGTCGCAGATCCAATTGGTCAACTGCACACATTCTGCTTCTTTGAAGCCACGAGTGGTAACCGCAGGAGTACCTACGCGGATACCAGAGGTCACAAAGGGTGAACGAGGGTCGTTAGGTACAGCGTTTTTGTTCACGGTGATGTGTGCTTTGCCCAAGGCTTCATCAGCATCTTTACCGCTATAGGATTTACCAATCAGATCAACCAGCATCAGATGGTTTTCAGTACCGCCAGACACAATTTTGATTCCGCGCGATAAGAAAGTCGCGGCCATCGCCTTGGCATTCACCACTACTTGCTTTTGGTAAGCCTTGTATTCAGGGGTCATGGCTTCTTTGAAGCTGACGGCTTTAGCGGCGATCACGTGCATCAAAGGACCACCTTGGCCGCCGGGGAATACTGCTGAGTTGAGTTTTTTCTCAATCTCTTCGTTGGCTTTGGCAAGGATGATACCGCCGCGTGGACCGCGCAGGGTTTTGTGGGTGGTAGAGGTAGTGACGTCAGCAATTTGCACCGGGTTAGGGTAAACACCTGCGGCAACCAAACCGGCAACGTGTGCCATATCAACGAATAAATAAGCACCTACTTTATCGGCGATATCGCGGAAACGCTGCCAATCCAATACTTGTGAGTAGGCTGAAAAACCGGCAACGATCATTTTGGGTTTGTGCTCAAGCGCCAAACGCTCAACTTCATCGTAATCGACCAAACCGGTCTCGGGATTTAGACCGTATTGCACAGCATTGTAAATTTTACCAGAGAAGTTCACTTTGGCACCGTGAGTCAGGTGGCCGCCGTGTGCCAGGCTCATGCCCAGAACCGTATCACCTGGTGCGCAGAGTGCAGCGTAAACGGCGTTGTTCGCTTGTGAGCCAGAGTGTGGTTGAACGTTGGCATAATCGGCGCCAAACAACTCTTTCGCGCGCGAAATCGCCAAGGCCTCAGTGACATCTACATATTCACAACCACCATAGTAACGCTTACCCGGATAGCCTTCGGCGTACTTGTTGGTCAGCTTGGTGCCTTGGGCTGCTATCACCATAGGGCTGGTGTAGTTTTCCGAGGCAATCAACTCGATATGCTCTTCCTGGCGCTTGCCTTCATTCTGGATGGAAGCCCAGATTTCGGGGTCAAAAGAAGCAATAGTTTGGTTTTTATCAAACATAGATAAGTCCTGAGTTGACCTGCGGGCCAAAAAAGCTGGCCGAGGGTATGGATGGGAAGGAGGGAAATTTAGGCGCGCATTGTACACCAGGCGCCCAAAAAGCTGCCACGCAAAAAACTCATGCAATGTAGCAATTACATTCATGACGACGTTCGCTGTCTGAATACTCCTTAAACTCAGACCATTGAAGACTACCAAAGCACCAAAAAGGGGCATCATTCAATAATTGATAGGGTTTTCCTCCGATTTCCAACCCTATTTTCACGTCAAATCCCGCCCGGAACCTGCGCTACAGCGCATTTTCACTTTTTTTTAGCGCCATTCCGCCGGATAGGCCTCGCTTTTGCAGAGCTCAACCTGATGACTATTCACACATCGGCTCGCGGGTTCACCCCGAACCGGTTCCGGCTTTTTAAGGACAGCATATGGTTTTCCAGTGGTACGGGCAGTGCTACCGACAATTTAACCGATGGGCGCTAGGCATGGTGATGCTCGGGGCGCTGGTGCAAGCGCAAGCGCAAACGGCCAGTAACGCGAGCTATCTGATTGGCGCCGGCGATGAACTTCGTATCAGCGTGTACGGGCAGCCGGAGTTGACCGCTGAAACCCAGGTCAGCGCTGATGGCATGGTGATGGTACCGCTACTTGGCAATCTACCCATTGCGGGCAAAACCAGCGCCACGGCCGCTACCCTGATCGCTAATCGCTACGAGCAAGACAACGTTCTTAAAAATGCCCAGGTAAATCTGCTGGTAACCAAATACCGCAGCCAGGTAGTAGCCATCCTCGGCAAGGTCAACAACCCCGGCAAGCTGGTATTGGAAGGCCCAACCAGCCTGACCCAAGCGCTGGCCTGGGCGGGCGGCATAGCTGCCAACGGCAGTGAGCGGCTGGTGTTAATGCGCACGGCGCCGGATGGCCGTCAGGAACGAACGGAATACGATTTACAGCAACTGCTGAATCAGGCAGCCGAGCCATCACCAACGGTGTGGCTCAAGCATGGCGATACGCTTTATGTGCCCAATGCCGGGCGTTTTTATTTGAATGGCGAAGTTCACACCCCGGGCATGTACAGTCTCGACCGTCCACTCAATGTGCGCCAGGCACTTAGCGCTGGTGGTGGTCCAACAGCGCGCGCCAGCGATAGCAGTGTGAAAGTGTTCCGCCAGCGAGCAGATGGATCGGTTCAGGAGTTACGCGCCAAGCCCGATGACCGGGTGTTGGATGGCGATGTCCTGGTGATTAAGGAAAGCCTCTTTTAACGGGAGCAATATATGAACCCTACTACTCTGATCGGTATTTTGCGCGCGCGGCGATGGGCAATTATCATCACCTGCATTGCAGCTCTGGCTGCTGCCCTACTGCTGATTCTGCTCACCCCCAAATCCTATACCGCCGCGACCGACCTGCTAATTGACAGCCGGGGGCTCGATCCTATTAGTGGCCAAGCCCAACCCGGGCGTATCACTGGTGGCTATTTGGCAACACAGACCGATATCATCCGCAGCCGTAATGTAGCAATTAAAGTCATCACCGAGCTGGGACTAACCAGCCACCCGGCGATGCTAAACGCCGTCAAACTCACAGGCGATGCCACCCGCGACCAGCGTGTTGTACTTAGCTTTCTCGCACAGGGACTGGGCGTCACCCCCAAGCGCGATAGCAGTGTTTTGACCATTAGCTTCAAGGCTCAGGATCCGGCGCTGGCTGCACAGATCGCCAATGCCTTTGCTCAGGCTTATATGATCACCAATCTGGAGCTGCGCATTGAGCCAGCCAAACAGACTAGCCAGTGGTACAACCAACAGTTGACCGGGCTGCGCAATGAGTTGATCGAAAAGCAAAACCTGCTCTCCACCTATCAGGAGGAGCACAATATCCTCGCCTCTTCCGATCGACTGGATCTGGAGTCCGCCAAGCTGGCTGATTTGTCGTCCATGCTGATTGCAGTGCAAAACGAGCGTTTGAACTCCCAAAGCCGCAGCGACCAGATTCCCAACACCGCGCCCAATCCCAAAAAAGGCCAGTTAGATACCCGCGGGTTGGATAACCCACAAGTGCAAAATCTGGCAGCTACTTTGGCGCAAGCACAAGCGCGCTTGATTGAAGTGGCGCGCCAGGTAGGGGAAAACCACCCACAATACAAACAGGCACTGGGTGAAGTAGACACGCTGAAAAAACAAATGGATCTCATGCTGGAGCTTATCAGCGGCAGCTTGCAGTCTTCGGTGGAATTATCACAAGCGCGTGAAGAGCAGCTCAAGATTGAGTTAACACGGCAGAAAGATTTGGTGTTACAGCTCAGCCGCAACCGCAATGAAGTCGCGCTGCTGAAACAGGAGGCGGATAATGCCCAGGCGGCCTATGATGCAGCACTGGCGCGCAGCGCTCAGTCGCGCCTTGAGAGCCAGATCGCCACTACCGATGTTGCGGTACTCAATAGCGCAACACCTCCGGCGCGCCCAACCTCCCCCAAACCAGCCATAACGCTGGTATTGGCGTGCGTGGCGGGGCTGTTGTTGGGCATTGCAATTGCGCTGGGCTGGGAATGGTTTGATCCAAGAATCCGCCATCCACTTGACCTTGAACAAGGGTTGGGACTGGTGCTGCTCGCTCACATCCCTGCAATCTATAAACCTGCAACCTACCACCCCCGCAGAGGCTCTGCTGGACTGAAGGAGGCCAAGATATGAATGATCTCACAGCACAGCTCCTCAATGGTGATGGCCGGCTTGCCCATGCCTTGCACTCCAGCAATATCCCCGCCAGTGCCAATCAATGTTCCACTCAAATGGGCCCTATGCTGGTGGCGGCAGGTAAGCTCGGCCAGAAGGACCTATCGCTAATTCTCGCCCTGCAAAAGCGGGAAGGGCTACGTTTTGGCGAGGCAGCATTAAAACTGGGGCTGGTGCAGATAGAGGACATCAACGCCATACTCGCCGAGCAATTTGCCTATACACAAACTCCTGCGCAGTCGAGCCAGCTCGACCATCGCCTGAGCGCCCTGTTCCAACCCGATAGCCTCCAGGCAGAAGCGCTGCGCAGTCTGCGCAGTGAGCTAATGCTGCGCTATTTCAACAACCAGTCGCAGCGTTCGCTGGCGCTGGTCAGTGCAGAAGATGCCGAAGGTTCGGCCCTGGCAGCAGCCGACCTTGCGATCTGCTTTGCGCAACTGGGCCTGCGCACCTTGCTGATCGATACCAACCTGCGTTCGCCCCAACTCGATCGCTTATTGCATCTGCCAGAGCATACACCCGGTCTGTCTGATTGGCTCGCCAGCCGCACGGCGGTAGCACCAACCAATATCGCGATGGTGCGCTCGCTGTGGGTGCTGCCCGCCGGCACACGCGCACCCAATCCCCAAGAACTGCTTTCAGGTAAACGTTATCAGGAGCGGCTGGCGGCATTGACACAGCAGTTTGATATAACCCTGATCAGCACTGCTCCCATGGATTCCAACCGCGATGCGCAGATAGTCGCTGCGCAGGCTGGCGCCGCTCTGCTATTCGCACGTCAACACCAGACCCGCTCCCAGGCGCTGGCAGCCATTTGCCAAAGGTTGCGTGACCTGGGTGTGCGCCTGCTGGGCGCTGCCATGCTCGGCCAGGTAAACCAGACGTAGGAGACGCTTGTATGAAAAATGGGCATCACCCTATTAATCCGCTCCCCTTGGCAACGCCTGCTGCCAACCAGGATCAGTGGTGGGTGACCGGGATACTGCTAGCGGCTGTGGTCTATCAGGCAGGGTTGTGCCTAATGAATACGTTTGGCCTGCGCACATCGGTCGCGGTTGTCGGTATGACAGAGGCATTGATAATGCTCGCCTGCCTGCCCATGTTAGTTCGCCGTCTGCGGCCCGGGCTCATAATTATCGGCCTCTTAGCTGTCGCTTACTTCTGCATGGCGGCCATCGCGAGTGGTCAACTCAATCCCAAAACCTTCCGCGACCTTGCCATTCCCCTGTGTTTTTTCTGGTTGGGTTGCAACCTCGGCCAGCCGGAGGCGGTGGATCGCGCACTAGTAAGTATTGTTTGGGTAGTGCTTGGTCTGGGGTTATTTGAGCTGCTGATGCTCGATACTTACACTCGTTTTTTCGATATTTTCAGCTACTACGTCAGCACCGGAAACCTGGCACCTGTTACGGATTATGTACGCGAGAGCAAACTGCAGCTCAACGGCACCCGCCCAGAGGGTATAGGACGCACTCTGTTGCCGGGTCTGCTGGGTAGCCACAGGGTGTCATCGGTATTTCTCGAGCCGGTATCCCTAGGTAACTTCGCCACTATTATCGCGGCCTGGGGGTTGAGCCGCGATCTGCGCGACTGGCGCAAAGGCCTGTTTTTTGTGAGCGCGGCTGTGGTGATGATCATCCTGTGCGACTCGCGTTTTGCGCTCATACTGTTTCCCTTAATGCTGATGGCACGGGTGCTTTTACACGGTGCGGCCCTCAATCTCGCCTTACTCGCTCCCTTCGTTACGATTGGGCTTGTCCTGCTGGTCGGGGTAAACACATCCGAATATGGCGACAACTTTATGGGCAGAATTGCCCTGAGTGGTTGGGCGTTGCTGGAATTTGATGTTGAGCTGTTGCTGGCCTTAACAACACCTCGCTTTTACGGCGACATGGGCTACGCCTACTTGATTGCCGGTTTTGGCCTACCGTTGTGCCTGTTACTTTGGTTTAGCATCTGGCTACAGCCTATGCCCGACGAACGCGGCCGCCGCTTTCGTGCGTTTATCGCACTATATATTTCACTCATTTTGGCCATCAGTGGGTCTTCGCTATTTGCCTTCAAAACCTCAGCGCTGCTCTGGTGCATGCTTGGTTGTCTCCTGCAAAACCCGGCGCGCTTGGCCACCCGCACATCAGTGGCGGGTTATTCCACTTCACTACCGCTGCCAGCTCCCAACTACCGAGGTAACCTATGACTATCAGTGTCACCCATGTAGTACGCCAATATTTACCCTCGATTGGCGGTATGGAGGAGGTGGTGCGCAATATTGCCCGGCACCAGTTGCGCCAGGGGCACAAGGCGACGCGAATAATTACCCTCGACCGCTTGTTCCGCAATACTGACGAGCTGCTGCCAGCGCGCGAGTTGATTGATGGTATCGAGGTTATCCGTCTGCCCTATCGCGGCTCCAGCCGCTACCCGCTCTGTCCGACGGTGCTTAACTATCTGCAGGATACCGATCTGGTGCATGTACACGGAGTAGATTTTTTTTACGATTTCCTCGCCGCCACTCAATGGTTGCACCGGCGCCCGCTGCTGCTGTCCACCCACGGCGGTTTCTTCCACACCCGTTTTGCCTCGCGCGCCAAACTGGCCTACTTCAACACCGTCACCCGCCTGTCCGCCAACGCCTACAGCCAAGTAGTTGCCACCAGCGCCAACGACGGCCAGCTGTTTGGCCAAATCATGGCGCAGGACAAATTGCAGGTAATTGAAAACGGGGTAGATATTGAAAAGTATGCCAACCAGAGTGCGCCAGCGTTACAGCCGAGCCTGATCTACTTTGGTCGATGGTCGATTAACAAAGGGCTACTACCCGCGTTGGAGCTGTTTGCCGCCCTGCATCGCCAGCATCCCGAATGGCGTTTCACTATCGCCGGACGCGAGTACGACCACACGGCAGCCGAGTTGCAACAGAAAATCGACAGCTTGGGGCTACAGGGCGCAGTGCGATTGGCACCCAACCCAAGCGATGAGGAAATCCGCCAGTTGATCCAGCAGTCGAGCTACTTCCTGTGCCTATCCCGCCACGAGGGATTTGGGATCGCCCCGATTGAAGCCATGAGCGCCGGCTTAACCCCCATCTTGAGTGATATCCCTCCCTTCCGCCGCCTGGTGGATGAATCCGGGTTGGGCTGCCTCACCGAGTTGGACTCAGACCCTACGACCGGTATCAATATGCTCCTGCAGCTCTATGCCCAGGGTGATGCGGGTTATCAAGTGCGCCGTGCTGCAGCCATGGATTTTGCCCAACGCTATGCTTGGCCGCAGGTGGCTGACCGCTATCTGGCACTTTATGAACAGCTGGGGCGGCGGCCATGAACAGGTCCGGATGGATACTTCTGCTCGCCTTGCTGATGCCTTTCGGCACTTGGGCGGGTTGTTTGGACAACACCCGACTCACTGGCGTGAATCTGGCAGGAGCGGAGTTCAACAGCAAAAAACTTCCCGGTGTGATCGCCAAGGATTACATCTATCCGTCCAACCAGGAACTAGCCTTTGTTGCTGCTCAGGGCGCCACTATCATTCGCCTGCCGTTCCGCTGGGAGCGGCTGCAACCACGACTGGATCGCGCGTTTGATGCAGCTGAACTCAGGCGTCTACAAACCGTCATCACTCAGGCACAACTGCATGATTTGTGTGTATTACTGGATGTGCACAATTACGCCAAATACTATGGCGAACCGATCACCAGCGCCGCTCAACAGGATGCGTTTGTGCACCTCTGGGTTGATCTGGCCAGCACGTTGGGTAATCCGGAATACGTCGCCCTTGGGCTGATGAACGAACCTGCCTATATCCCGCTGGCCGACTGGGCAACACTGGCCAAACGTACCCTTGCCGAGCTGCGCGAGGCGGAGCTTAGCCATCTGGTGATGGTGGGTGGCGGTGGCTGGAACGGTTTGCACAGCTGGTTTAGTGAACAAGAGGGCATCTCCAACGCCAACGCCTTTGCCAAGCTCGAAGACCCACTCAAACGCACAGTCATCGAAGTGCATCAATACGCCGACCGGGACTATTCCGGTACCGCACAAGACTGCTATCCACCACTACATTTTGACCTACCTTTTGCACGCATCAGCCAGTGGGCGAGCGACAACGAACTGCAACTCTTTCTGGGTGAGTTTGGTGTGGCCGCCACCCAGCCCTGCTTAGAAACGCTGGCGCACTTCCTGCAACTCATGCGAGGGAATGAATGGATGGGTTGGAGCTATTGGGCCGGCGGCCGCTGGTGGGGAAATTACCCCTTTGCGCTGAATAGCAATCCACTCAACCCCTCGCCTCAATGGGCACCCCTGAAAGCCGCCTTTTACCGGGGAGGCGATCTAAGTCCGCCACTGCCCCCGGAAGATGCAACACATTAAATGCCCGGGCTCACCTGCCACCAATGAGCTACCTAAAGATCAACGTCACATTAAGGAGTGCATCATGAACCAGCCCGTAAACGCCCCGGCACTTGAGCCTACACCGGCCGACACGGCACCTGCTGCCTTAAAACCCGTTTTTTTGGTGCTCTCCGCCCACGACTACCGCTCCCCGCGCAGGGCGAATATCCATTTTATTACGCGTGAACTGGCCAAACTCGGTACCACCCGCTTCTTCTCGCTGCGCTACAGCAAGCTCTCGCGCTATACCCATGACCCGCGTCTGTCGCTCGACAACGAGGCCAACCAAATAGGTTTTTACTACGGTGTTGAGTGCTATCTGTGGAAGACGCTTTATCACCCCTTTAACACCCGCCGCCCTTGGCTGCGACCGTTAGAAAACCTGATGTACAGCCTGTACAGCCGCGGGCGCAACCCGGTGTTGCGCCGCTGGATCCGCGAGGCGGATGTGATTTTGCTGGAAAGCGGTGTGGCGCCGATCTTCTTCGACCTGATCAAGCAGCTGAACCCGTCGGCCAAAGTGCTCTACCGCGCCTCGGATGCGTTGGATACCATCAATGTCGCCGAGTATGTGAACCAGGCGTTTGCGCGCGCCGCACCGCAGATGGATGCCATTGCCCTGCCATCCAAGGCACTGGCCGAAGGCATCCCCAGCCGCCACAACCTGGCATTTGTACCCCACGGTATAGACCATGCCGTGGCGGAGCAGGCCGATCCATCTCCCTATGGTGAAGGTATCCATGCGGTGTCAGTTGGCTCAATGCTATTTGACCCCGAGTTTTTTGTACTCACCGCGCGCCGCTTTCCGCATATCCAGTTCCACATTATTGGCTGTGGGCAACCAGCACATCCGGATTACGGCCCCAATGTGCATCTCTACGGCGAGATGCCCTTTGCCCAAACCCTGCCCTATATCAAACACGCGCAGTTGGGTATCGCGCCCTATTCCAGTATCAATTTGCCGGTATACCTGCGCGATACGTCCATGAAGTTAATCCAATACGCCTTTTTTGGGGTACCGGCGATCTGCCCGCATTTTATCGCGGCCGATTACAGCAACCGCTTTGGCTATGATTTGGGGGATGCAGACTCCATCGCTGCGGCGATTGAGCGCGCACTTCACCCTGAGCAGCCACTACGTGTACAACCGGTACTCAACTGGGAGCAAGTAGCCGAGCGCATGCTCACACCCCGCGCTTTTGCCGATACGGAGTTGGTGGTATGAGCCAAGCGGACAAGTACCTCGCCCTCGGCGGTTTCAAGCTGCTGCGCACCACCGGCAATGAGCTTGAACAGGAATTGCAAGGTCATCTGGAGCAAGGTGAGCAGATGGCGTTGTTTTTCGCCAACACCAATTTCATTGTGCAATGTCAGGGGTTGCAGGAGCAGATGGCTCAGGGCACCTTGATCATCAATGACGGTATTGGGGTGGATATAGGCACTTGGCTGGTACACCGCACCCGCTTCCCGCAGAACCTCAATGGCACCGACTTTATCCCGGCGTTTTTGCACAGCATCCAGCAGCAGGCGCGGGTATATCTGTTTGGCGGTAAACCCGGTATCGCCCTGCGCGCCGCACAAAGCCTGCGCAACGAATTTGGCGTGAATGTGGTAGGCACCAGCGATGGTTATACGCAGGGGCAGGACACCCAAGCCTTGGTTAACCAAATCAACAACAGCGGTGCCAATGTGCTGCTGGTGGCTATGGGCAACCCATTGCAGGAGCGCTGGATATTGCAGCAGCGTGCTAATTTGCAGGTGAAATTATTGTTTGGAGTGGGCGCCCTGCTGGATTTCCTGGCCGGCGATAAACCGCGCGCGCCCGACTGGATCCGCCGCCTGCATCTGGAGTGGTTCTATCGCCTTTGCCTTGAACCCGCACGACTCGCCCGCCGCTACACCCTGGATATCGGCTTGTTCCTCGCCCTCTGTCTGCGCACAGGCAAGCGCACCGGCCAGTACACCAACAGTGGCTCCAGCAAAGGTTAATGGATATGCGTATTCTCGCCGCACCTGCGTTCAGCAATCAAAAGGTCAACCCCTACAACGCCCTGCTCTATCGCGAGCTGCAAAAACTGGGGGTCGGGGTGGGCGAATATCGCCATACCAAAGCCCTGCAGGAACCAACGGATCTGGTGCACTTTCACTGGCCGGACGGCTATATCAACCAACGGGGATTGGTAAAAACCTGGCAGCGCATATTGCTGCTGGCGCTAATGGTGTGCGCACTCAAACTCAAGGGCAGCAAACTGGTGTGGACAGTGCACAATACCGCACCCCACGACGCCATAAGGCCCAAGTTATCGCAATGGTTTATGGGCTGGTTTATCCGCCGCTGCGATGGTTTTATCTTTATGAGCGAGGCCAACAAGGCTGCGTTTTACCAGCGCTATCAACCGCCGGAAAACACCCGCTATGCAATAATCCCCCACGGCCACTACCGCAGCTGCTACCCACCGGCAATGGACCAAGTGGTTGCAAAACAGAAGCTGGCGCTGAACACCAAAAAGAAGGTGCTGCTGTTTGTGGGCATGATAAAGCCCTACAAAAATATCCCCGGATTGATGAAAGCGTTCGATGAAGCTCATCTTGGCGACTATCAATTGGTCATCGCTGGTACGCCCGACAGCGATGCCTTGCGCGCAGAGCTGGAGACACTCAAAGGTGCCAATACGCGCCTGTTTTTGCGTTTTATCCCCGACAGTGAGCTGAACGTTTATATGAGCGCGGCTGATGTAGTGATCCTGCCCTACAAAGCGATCCTCAACTCGGGTGCGTTGCTGCTGGCACTCTCGTACAACCGGCCGGTAATAGCACCGCATATGGGGGCGATTATCGACCTGCAAAAAAACCTCGGCCTGCAGTGGATTTACGGTTACGCCGGGGAGCTGACCCCGAGCTGCCTGCAACATGCGCTGGTCGCGCTGGAGCACAGCACCCGCCCGCCCATCTGCCCGCTCGACACCTACAATTGGGATAAACTCGCCGCCAGCACCCTGGATTTTTATCGCCAACTCACCGCGCCGCCAACTGACACAGCGGAAATACCGGAGACTGGCAAGTCACGCTAATTGCCCGGCGCACAGCCAATCGCCCCTGATCAATCGCCCTAATCGCCACCGACCTAAGTAGCCCATGAGCCTGAAAAAAAGTTTTGGCAAAAGCACCCTCTGGATGAGCGCCGCGGCAAGCGGCAACAGCCTGATCAGCTTTGTGATTTTTATTATCCTCTCGCGCCTGCTGGCGCCCGAAGAAATCGGCTTGGTGGCATTTGCGCTGATTGTGGTGGAGTTAGGCAAGATCCTTGTGAATGCCGGGCTGCCACAAGCAATAGTGCGCTATCCCGAGTGGGATGAACGCTATGCCGCCACCTGTTTTTACCTCAACCTGCTGTTGGCCGCGCTGGTGACACTGCTGGTGTTTTTTGTCGCCGCACCAGTGATCGCCTACTACTACGACGCGCGTGCAGAACTGCTCGTGCAAGTCCTATCGATTGTGTTTTTACTGGAAGGCGTAAAGGCCGTGCACGAGGGGAAGCTCAAACGCGAATTTAATTTTCGCGCTATTGCTTTACGCACTGTAGTCGGCAGCCTGCTCGCGGGTTTGGTCGGAGTGGTTCTGGCATTTCAGGGTTATGGGGTGTGGGCGCTGGTCTGGCAGCAATTGCTCAACCAACTGGTCGTGACGCTGGTGACCTTGAAGAGTGCCCGCTGGCTGCCCGGCTTGCAATTTTCGCTCGCCCACGCGCGTGCACTTCTGGCCTTTTCCACACCGCTGACGCTGGCGCAGATAATCAGCAACTTCGCCTC
>NZ_JBRFPI010000042.1:0-17531 GCF_053579595.1 Cellvibrio sp. | reverse complement strand
ATGATCAGCGGTATCGCCATTTCCCTGCTCAGTGACACCATCTCCGACTACAACCGGCTCATTGCCGGTTCGGTAGCGCAAGAGCGCAGCATCAACCATATGAACTACCAGTTCAAAACCCAGGTGCAGGAGTGGAAAAATGTGCTCCTGCGCGGCAAAGATCCGGCAAAACTGACACAATACTGGACGCAATTTGAGACCCTGCACCGCGATATCCAACAGCAGGGCGCAAAGCTCAGAGGTGAACTTACAGGCGATAGCCGCGCCAAAGTCGAGGCTTTTTTGCAGGCTCATCAGACTGCGTTCGGGAAATACCAAACCGGTTTGGACGCGTTTAAAGCAGCGGACTTTGACCCCACTGCAGGAGACAAAGCGGTAGCCGGGATCGACCGCGAGCCGAGCAAATTACTGGAAGAATCTGCGCAGTTGATTAGCGCCCGCGTCGCCGATGACACAGCGACCAATCTGACAGCGAGCAAAAGCGTCTCTTTCTGGGCAAGCGCACTTATCCTATTAGGTGGGGTGCTAGTGGTATTTATGGTGCTGGTTATCCTGCGCAAAAGCCTTATTACACCCTTGGCGAATATCAATGACCATCTCGCTTTGCTTGCGGGCGGTAACTTCCGCCAGACCTTGCAGTTCAGAGATGCAGGTGAACTGGGCAAGCTCGGGCGCAATATTCATCAGGTGCAACAAAGTATTGTGCAGGTGGTGACCACGGTACAAAACTCCATGCAGAAACTTGCTGACGCATCGAGCCAAATCAGCCAGAGCGCATCAGCTGTTGCGCGCTATACCGACCAAGCCCATCACTCGACTGATCAGGTTTCCGCTGCCATTACTGAAATGACGGCGACCGTACAGGAAGTGGCGAGCAATGCCGGTGGCGCAGCAGACGCAGCGCAGAGCGCCGACCAGAATGCGCATCAGGGATTAAAGATCATGGACAACACCCTGGATGCGATCAACCAATTAAATACCGAGGTGAATCGCGTCGGCACTGCGATGACCCAACTGGAAGCCGATACCAACCGCATTGGCGGCGTGCTCGATGTGATTAAAAACGTAGCCGAGCAGACCAACTTGCTCGCACTCAATGCCGCGATTGAAGCGGCGCGCGCCGGTGAACAGGGGCGCGGCTTTGCGGTAGTGGCCGATGAAGTTCGTTCACTCGCAAAACGCACGCAGGATTCTACAGCGGAGATTCAACAAATTATTGAAGCGGTGCAACGCGGCGCGACCAATGCAATGAATGCCATGAAAACCAGCCAGGGCAAAACCGGCGCAACTCTTGAAATGGCTGGCCAGGCGGGGCAATCGATCAACCAGATCACCCAATCCATCACCGCCATTTTAGGCATGAATATGCAAATCGCCACGGCCGCCGAGGAGCAAAGCTATACCGCAGAAGAAATTAATAAAAACATTATTCAGGTCGTCAACCTAATCGACAGTTTGAATCAGGATGCGCGCAAATCAGAACAGATAGCGCGGCGTTTGGATGACACCACCAAAGATCTGGAAACCCAGATTGCGCATTTTGCGGTGTAAATAATTTTTTCACCCAACCCTTAATGAAAAAAGGATGCCCCAAGCGGAGCATCCTTTTTTTATCTGCTATTTTTCTTCCGTCACTCCTGCGAACGCAGGAGTCCAGATTTTTAATTGCCATGGATACCCGCGTTCGCGGGTATGACGAGAAGTGAACGGCTTAGCGTTTTCTTAAAAGTCCGCTCTCAAACCCAAGCTGATGCGACGACCGGAAAATTCGTACATAGATGGGAACGAAGGATCAATCGTATAAGCGCTAGTTTCTTCATCGGTCATATTGATGCCTTCAAGCACCACTTTGATGGCATCCGTCACTTGATAGCCGAGCGACAAATCGGTTTGACCGTAAGCATCGCGATAGACAGGGTACATATCGCTCGCGATGTACTCGACATATTTGTCTTTGTAGTTGTAAGAAACGCGCGCATCGAATTTTGCATTCTCGTAATAGAAAGTCAGGTTATAGGTTTCATCGGCCAAACCTTCAGGTGGAGCGGGAATATCCAAATCCGATTCGCCAGTCAGTGAGTTGTCCAGCATGGTGTAGTTGGCATTGATACCAAAACCATCCAAAGATTCATGCAACATATTCAACGGAAATTGTGCAATCAATTCCACGCCGGACACATCGTAATCGCCTTCAGCATTCACCTTTTGATAAATCTCAAAATCATACACGCCATCGATAGTGCCGTTGGCATTGTATTTAGTCACATCTTTTACGACACCGGTAAGCGACTCGCGCACCACACCTTCAATTTTTTTCTCGAAGTAAGATGCCGCAAAGAGAGCGCCTTCACCAACATACCATTCCAGACCCACCTCCCATTGATCCGCATAAGTGGGTTTAAGATCGGGGTTGCCGTCGCGGTATTTAAAATCATTCAGGCTCACAGTGCGCTTGTACGCAATATCACCCAGTGCTGGTCGCATTAAGGTTTCAGAAGCGGCCGCGCGCAAAATCAAACCATCGCGCAATTCCATATTCATGTTGATGCTCGGCAACACGTCAGTGTAACTACCTTCTTTCGAAATAGGTGTTGGGGTGTAGCCGGTTGAACCGTTTGCATTTTGAATTTGGTGATAACCGAAAGACAGCACTGATGTATCAACGGTGCGCACACCGGTATTCACCATAACCGGCATTGCGGCCAAATCAAATTTAAAATCAGCCATCGCATAAAGGCTCACGACTTCTTCATCGACGCGATAATATTCGCTATCGGCAAAATCCACTTTAAAACCATCGTAGCGGAAAGTATCGCGTGCATAACTATTGGATACTTGCGACCACGAAGGGCTGTTTGATGACTGCGACAAATAATTGCCACCGGGCACCAATTCAGAAATGGGCGTCAGCTCACTGTCTTGCAGGGTGCGCACATTGCGCCATGAATTGTCGCCCGCTTTTGGCCCGCGCACGGTGGTAGTACCGCGATCGCGCTCTTTGGATTTATCGGTGTAGCGCGCCCCGAATTGCACTTGATCCAAAGCGCTCAGGAAATTTAATTCCAGCGGCTTGATAAAATCCAATTGCGCCGCGTATTTATCATCCTGAATTTCTTCGAGATTCACTTCGTAGGAATCAAATAAATATTTTTGCGGCGAATTGTACATATCAATGCTGTTGGGGTTGGCACTCACCAGAGTTTCACCACCATTGCTGGTGTAGCGGCTGCGCGAAGGTGCAAAGGCTACGTGTTTCAAGTTGCTGGTATCAGAGGTTTTTTCTGCACCTGAGTAGCCAGCCAGCCCTTCAATTAACCACCCGCCAATTTCCCAATCCAGATCAAAACTGTATTGGGTAAAATCGGTTTCGTGTACGTTTTCTTTGCTCAAAAACTCGTGCTGGGTCGCAGCGTAGGAAACATCGGTTAACACCAGAATGCCGTGTTTTGCCAGCGTGGTCTTGTCATAAGCGTGAACAGTTTCTAATGCACTTATGCTCGATGCCGTGTAAGCCGCAGCATCATATTCATCTTCAGTGTTGTCGTAACCGCCGAGCATGGCATCAAAGGCGAGACTGAAGGTGCTGCTGGGTTGGTATTGGAAGGCCGCTGTTGCGCCCCATTTATCCTGCTCGTTCAAATAAGCGCGATCGCCAATTTTGTCATGGAACACAACACGATTGGTTACGTCTTTGTTGAAACGATCAGTAATTACTACACCTGTATCTCGCTCAAGTACTGCAACGGTTTGATCAGCTTGCCATTTTGATGAGCCAGTTTTTTCAGTCCAGCGTGACAGCGGGCGGAAGTTAATACCGGAATTGGAATCAGTTCTATTCGTGCGCTCCGCCATTGAAAATGAAACCAATGCACCAAAATCGCCAAAGGTGTCGCTCGCCAGCAAAGATACCTTTGGATCAATTTCATCGGAAATAGAATTGTGCGCGCCCTCTGCCGAGACAACAAATTTTGCATCGTTGTAATCGAACGGGCGCGCAGTTGAAATCAGTACTGAACCTGCAATGCCACCTTCTTCGTCAGCGGCGGTAGGCGATTTCTTAACAGTCACACTCTGAATAATTTCAGAGGCAAAAATATCAAACTCAACATCGCGGCCGCCACTGCCAGATGCAGTAGAAAGATTATTGATAGAGACATGGGTAAATTCGCTCGGCAGGCTGCGTACGTTTACTTTACTGCCTAAACCCTTATTGCGCTCGATAGTGACACCTGGCATACGCTGCAAAGCTTCAGCGAGGTTTTGTTCGGGGAAATCAGCAATGTCGGTGGCAACGATAGAATCGGAAAAACCGATCGCGTTGCGTTTGATGTCGATGGCTTTTTCAAGACTCTTGGCGTAACTGCCGGTCACAACCACTTCTTCCAATTGATCTGAACTTTGCGCCATGCCCTGCAGCGATATAGTTGCCAGAGTCGCACCAAAAACGACACGTGCAATCGCAACACTTAACTGACTTCTGCTGGTATGAATAGTGGATTTGTTATGAACTCTCACGTTAACTTCCTCTTATTTATTACAGTTAGAAAAACAACAAACGACCATTTCTAGCTCTCATAAAAAGAGAAAATTCCTTTTTACTTCCCAAGCAGATCAACTCTCCTGAACAGGAATTAGAAACGCGGCGGAAATGTAATAGGCGCGCATTTCACTTTTATTGCCATCAACAACCTAAACGTCTTTTTAACAATAATTAACAATTAAAACGCAAATCAATAGAGCAAAATTACCTTTGTCATAAATTTGTAGTTAAGCTGCTATAAACTCCCGAAAGTCATTTCGTTTTTTGCACAGAACAACTGATGCAGACTCTCTTATTGCACGCCCTAACACACTATCGACTTTCCTCATTATGAAATTTACTTTCTTGCTACTACTGCTGAATGGCCTGGTTTTTTTTACTGTGAACTGTGAGGCAGATATGCAGAAATCGACGCTGGCTGCCGACCACATGCAAATTGCGTTTATGCCAGACATACACTTTCACGATATTTATGGCCACTTCAGCGATGAAGTATTTCAGGGGCTTCCGACAAATACTGCGCAGGGTAAACAAAATGCCAACATCCGCTCGATGCGCGCGCAACTGCAGTCCACGCGCCTGTTTAATGAAAATTATTTTGCCTTGCTCGCGGCACTCGATGACATTGTAAAACGCAAGATCAAGTACGTTGCTTTGCCCGGCGACTTTAGCGATGACGGCCAACCGGTTCACATGCGTGGGTTAAAAAACATTCTCGATAAATACCATCACCAATACGGCATTGAATTTTTTGCAGCGCCGGGCAACCACGATCCAACCAGGCCATTTTCACATCCAGCGGGTAAACCAGATTATTTAGGTGCAGGAGGAAAGGAGCAACCAGTTTTTAGCTTGCAACATCCACTGTGTAAAAATAAAAATTACGACAATGATAAAGACAGGCATGCAGTTATCTGTTCCGATGAGGTACAGGAGTTGGGTTATAAACCTATTATGGATTTGCTTGGTGAACACGGATTTTATCCAAAGAAGAGTTATCGCTATTTTGAAACGCCTTACTCTAGTGAAAAGAGATCCCACTACGATTATTCGAAAGCAAAACGCGAAGCCCAATTTGATAAGAGACACTATGAGATATGCCATCAGGGAACTGGCGGAAAATATAAAAAACCACATTACAGCGATTGTTATCAAGTAGCGGACAGCAGTTATTTGGTGGAACCGACACCGGGACTTTGGTTGTTAGCGATTGATGCCAATGTCTACCAACCTAAATTAGGCACTGATGGAAACCCACAAAACGCGGAAAATTTTTTAGGATCCAGTGGCGCAGGCTACAACAAAGTCATCTCCCACAAAACCCATTTGCTGGAGTGGACAACCGATGTAGTGCAGCGAGCACAGGCACAAGATAAAACCCTGATTGCATTTTCCCATTTTCCTATGCAGGAATTTTATGACGGCGCCAGCGCTGATATAGCGCAGTTAATGGGCGAACAAAAATTTCAACTGAGCCGCAACCCAAGTACCAACACCAGCAAAATGTTGGCGGACACTGGGCTGAAAATTCATGTGGCTGGCCATATGCATATCAATGACACTGGTGTTTATCGCGGTGAGAACAATACTGTTTTATTTAACATTCAGGCACCGTCACTTGCGGCCTATATTCCTGCGTACAAAATACTAACCGTCAAACCCGATCAAAAAATTGAAATAGAAACCGTCGTATTAGAAGACGTTCCGCGTTTCGATGAACTATTTCCCCATTACCGCGCTGAATGGAACTATTTGCAGTCTATTGCTGCACCCGATATTTGGAACAAAGATATTCTACAGGCCAACAATTATCATCAATTTACCGAATGGCATCTGCGTGAACTTGCACGCTTGCGTTTCTTGCCGCAGGAGTGGCCCGCGGATATCCGCGAACTCTTGCTGCAATTAAATGGCGCACAGCTGTTGATTATCTCTCAATTAAAAGCCGACATTAGCCTTACACAAATAGGAGCACTGGTTAATCACCAGGATCAGGATAAATCGCTAGCGAATGACTGGCAGCGAGCAACCCAACAGGCAGCCGCTGTTGCAAAGAAAAACGGATTATCGCTCGATAGTTTTTCGACCTGGTCAGGAACGGACTTAAGCGTGGATTTTTATCGCTTGTGGAGCGCCGATCAGCTGGCGTTAAATGATATTAATCCGCAACGGTTCACGCATTATCAGTTGCTCGCACAACAGTTGTTATCGGCGAATAACCAACAAAACACAAAAAAACAAGCGGATAAACCGCTTACTATTTATCAGGAAAAATTGGGTACGCTTTTGAAAATTCTGGTGCAATTTTCTGGCGACGCACCGAGCAATCATTTCTTGTTGCAGTTAAAAACCGGCAAGATCAAACCACTCCCTTGAGCGGGTAGGATAGTTATTTTTTAGGAGACAAAAAAAAGCCCCGATCGCTCGGGGCATTTTTTAAAACACATCCGACTTAGCTGCGACGGCGTAAACGGGTAAGACCCAACAAGCCCAATCCGCTCAACAACAGCACCAGAGAACCACTTTCCGGCACCTCTTCGGTTGGTGGCGTGTAATCCCAGTAGTAGTGATGAATTTGACCTGAGCCGGTGTAAGACTTGGCGGCCAGGGAACCATCGATATCATTCATGATTCGCACATCCGCGTCCAATGCCAACACGTTTCCTTTCCAGCCATTCCCCAGATTCAGGCTGGTAGCATCGTAGAAATTCCACAGGATGTTGGAGTAGGTGCTAGACGTAAAACCATTTCCGCTCAGGTTAACGGAACCCGGGTTGCTCAAATTGCTCCCCGATACGTTGATAACAACCTTGGACGCATTGCCGAAGTTCAATTGCCAGTTTGAGTTCATGGCAAATAGATCGCTGCCGGCAATATTGAATACCACCAGATCAGCTGCAAGGCCGCTGTAACTCATAGTGGTGCCAGACACGCTCCCCACTTGGGTAAAGTCGCGATAAAAATCTGACTCAGCGCTCAGCGCATCATAAAAACCGTCAAGCTTGTCAGTCACAGCACCCACATCATCCAATTCCCTTACGCAGGAGTTCTGGGGCAGGCCGCCTTCATTACAGTTGAGGTTGCCGATCGACTTGGTCTCGCCATAACCCAAATAACCATTCTGAATGGTGAGATTGGGCGAGGTGACGCTGCCGAGCACTTCAACGTTGTTGGTGGCGTTGAATGAGGTATCGATTAGATGCGAACCAAATTCGCCACTGGATTTCAGGTCGCCGCCAATCAGCGCCTTGCCGTAAACCTTCACATTGCTGTTGGTATTCAAATCGCCAAACAGAATCAGGTTGTAGTCGCTCAAAGGTGAGGCAGATGCCATCGCCGAGAGCGATGCCAGTCCAGCCACAGCAAATAACTTGGAACAAAACGTCATAAAAATATCCTTCGTAGTAGTGTCATCTTATTAATCTAGCCACCACCAAGCACGAGCCATGCCTATTTAATTTTTTCTTTTAATATCAATAATTCGCGCCAACTAATGCCAAATGCATCACATTAAACTGTCAATTTAGCCGACAGTTATAAAATGACAGCGAAAGACATTATTTTATTAATAAAAATAAACAATCGATTTTTTCATTAAAAAATGCGGGCAGAACACATAAAAAAACCGCCAAAAAGGCGGTTTGGGACGGCAGCCAGATCTGCTTGACGCTATTGATAAAGTGGTGGCAGCTCACTTTCAAATAACACAAAGGGATGAGCAAAAAAGGTTTTGAAATCCTCGGCGGTCGCCTGCCCCGGGTAGGGCGCAAAAAACTGCTCGGACTTTTCTCGCGCACTATTCGCGTTACGCCACACCATCAGGTAAGTAATTTGCTGCGCCTCTTCGCCAGCCAAAATCGGGTTGAGAATGCGCTCGGTCCAAAAATTAGGAATGGTTAGCCGGTTGTTACCCGTTTCTGTAAGAGCAGCGATTTTGTTGAGCCGCTGGGCGATCCTTACAATCCCCTTGAGCGAGGCGACAAAACCGGCCTTCTGTTCGTCGGCCGAGGCAGTATTGGCTTGGTGGCCAACATCCCAGTAGTTATCCAAACCAATAACATCAACATATTCATCACCCGGGTAGGCATAAAAATAATCGCTCTCGAATTTAGCCAAATCAATGCGACTGCGGTCTGGTGAGTAGGCATAGATAAGATTGTGGACGCCTTTTTCGTCGCGCAAGTACCTCACCGTGAATTGCCAGAGCGAGATGTAGTCCTGCTCGCTCACATAACCTTTGCCCCACCAAAACCAGTCGCCATTGTGCTCATGCCAAGGGCGGAAAATAATGGGAATATACTTTTTGTTGCCCGCAGCATCGGTTGTCGCTAAACCTTCATTGAAGACTACAAAAGTATCGAGATAGGATTTGAACTGCTCGTGCTTGGCACCGCCGGGAATCAATTCATGCACCGTGGGGGTCTTGTCCCAGGAGTTGGCGCCGGATACCGGGCTGTACATATGCCAGCTGATGGTAACAACACCGCCACGGTTGTAGCCCGCCTTGATCCACTCTTGCATCTGCTTGAAGTTAACCCCATCCAAATTCTTTTCGTGCCCCAACTCCAAACCACCCAGCTCCCAACCGTAGACGGCCGGGTTGGCACCGGTCACATCGCGCACATCGGAGCGGTCGAGGTCACCTTCCCAATTGACGCCGTAGGCGAGGCTGTCCTCATGCCCGAACAGCATATGCTGGCCGCGTAAACCGGCGAGACTGTTGTAGAGCGCTAGGGTTGCTGGAGTGGCATTTTTGTCGCTAAGTTTATGGGCATAGCGCTGCTCAGCTGTTGGTGTTGCGGTGCCTGATGAGGAGGATTGCTGGTCGCAGCCCAGCAGTAATCCACAGGTAGTCAGCACCACTAGTGCTGCACGGATGAGGGGATAGGGCCGGCTCATGGAATCTCCTAGACAGTAAATAGTTATTGTTGGATAAAGCATCTTGGTGGAATGTAACCGATTTCATTGGCCACACGCTAGCAGTTGTAGCGCTGGATTCTGCCATCCTCCAGTGAAAAACGGTTGAGCTGGCGCGCACTTTTGCCTAGCCTTGCGCCACTTTACTCTTGCGCAGTGACCTTTTTATGGACTTCACCTTTCCAGCCATCGGCCTAGTACACTCCTGCTTCAAGGAGAAATTCGGCATTCCCCGCCAGCCGGGGCTGGCGCCGCTGGCCTGTGCCGAGATTGAGCTACTGCCTCCCTATAACGACCCGGCTGCATTAGAAGGTCTGGAAGCTTGTACCCACCTGTGGATTCAGTTTGTTTTCCATGCCAATAAGCGCGAAGAGTGGAAAGCCAAAGTCAAACCGCCGCGTTTGGGTGGCAATAAATCACTGGGAGTCTTTGCGACTCGCTCACCCACGCGACCAGCGCCGATTGGTTTGTCGGTTGTGCGCTATCGCGGGATCATTGAACGTGAGGGCAAGCTTTTGGTGCAGATTAGTGGCGTGGATTTGCTAGAGGGCACACCAGTGCTCGACATCAAACCCTATGTGCCCTATGCAGATTGCGTACTGGAGGCAGAAAATGACTTTGCGGCCGCGCCACCGGCGCTGGTCGCAGTGGATATACCTGCACCACTGATGGCGGTCTGTGTAGATTACTGGAAACGCACCAGCACCGACCTCGCCGGACTGATCACCCAGGTGTTGCAGCAGGACCCGCGCCCGCAATATCAGCAACCCGACCCTGAACGGACTTACGGGATGAAGTTGTTGGATCTGGATGTGCGCTGGCAGTATCGCGGTGAAGAGGGCAATTACAGCATCAAACTAACGCAACTGTTAGCGGCGCAGGATTGAGCGACTATGACTTCTTTTTAGTGGCTAGTTGATCTCGCCTGGCATCCATCACCATCCAGTAAAACATGGCCAAACCACCCGCTGATAACATCACCCCCACCCAACCGGTTGAGGCATAACCAAGGCCAGCATCAATCGCGACGCCACCTAAAAACGCCCCCGCCGCATTGGCAAAATTAAATGCGGAATGGTTCATGGCCGCCGCCATGGTCTGTGCTTTACCCGCCACATCCATCAGGCGAATTTGTACCGCCGGACCGATCACCACGACTGTTCCGACGCAGAACACCGCCACACAGGCGAGCCACAAATGAGGCGCAACCAACGCGAAAAAGGCGCAGACGATCATCGACCAGATCAGGCAGCGCTTGATGGTCCCGAGCAGATCCCGATCCGCCATGCGCGAGCCAAAAATATTACCCACCACCATGCCCGCACCAAATAGCGCCAGCACAAAGGGCACACCTAACTCGGTTAAGCCGGCCAAGCTCATCAAGGTCGGTTTAACGTAGGAGAAAATCGAAAAAAGCCCGCCAAAACCAATCGCACCTATCCCCAAGGTGATCCACACCTGGCGATTGGTAAACATCGATAACTCATGGGCAACCCGCCCGCCCGTTTGCGGCGGCTCTCTAGGGACAAACTTCACGATACAAAGCGCCGACGCCAGTGCAATCAACCCCACCAATACAAATGCCGAGCGCCAGCCCAGCCATTGGCCGAGCGCGGTGGCGATGGGCACACCTGCAAGTGTCGCCACCGACAAGCCCAACATCACATAGGCCACCGCGCGGGTGCGCATATGGGCAGGCGCGAGCGAAGCCGCGACCAACGAGGCGATCCCAAAAAAGGTGCCGTGGGGAAATCCGCTCAGCAGACGCAACACCAGAAACGACCAATAGCCCGGTGCGAGAGCACTGGCGATATTGACGACAGCGTACATCCCCATCAACACCACCAACATGCGCGTACGCGAGCGGCCGGTGCTGAGAATCGCCAACAAGGGCGCGCCGATAACCACACCCAGCGCATAGGCACTGATCGCATGACCGGCTTGGGGAATACTGATGGAGAGCGAGGAAGATATTTCGGGCAACAGACCCATGGAGATAAATTCGCCCACACCTATCGCAAAACTGCCCAAACCGATTGCTAATAATGCGATATAAAATGCGGACGAAGGTGCTTCGCGCGTTACTACTGACGATGACAAACGGTAAACCTCAACAACGATGGGGTTATCCAATGCAGAAAACCGGTGGCGCCATTATAGAAGGCGCGCCCAAGCAGAGTAATGTAATAAATAACTATAAGCCCGGTTCTGCACCCTATTCACGCTGGTTTGATGGCTTTGACCATCCCGCCGCTAAAGCCAACACAAGCTCCACCGCGCCACTGCTTTTCCCACCGTCGCCTGTGGTATGATGCGCGCCTTTTTCAGCCAGCCGATACTGCTTATCCGGCCCCTTCAGCCTCCCGTTTGATGCCTTCTGCTCCCGGAGACGTGCTGCACAGAATTTCAATTTAGGTGTTAAGACACTTTAGGAGTTGTTCCCATGAGCAAGACCTCGTTAGACAAAAGCAAGATCAAGTTTCTGTTGCTGGAAGGCGTGCACCAATCAGCGGTGGATAGCCTGAATGCACAGGGCTATACCAATGTTGAATACCTCAAAACCGCACTGGGCGAAGATGAACTTATCGCCAAAATCCAGGACGCCCACTTTGTCGGCCTGCGCTCGCGCACCCAGCTGACCCGCCGCGTGTTTGAAAATGCGCCCAAGCTGATTGCCGCCGGCTGCTTCTGCATCGGCACCAACCAGGTGGATTTGAAAGCGGCGCAAGAACACGGCGTTGCGGTATTTAACGCGCCTTACTCCAATACCCGCTCGGTCGCCGAATTGGTGATCGCCGAGGCAATTTTGCTGCTCCGTAATATTCCGCAGAAAAACTTTGTCTGCCATCGCGGCGGCTGGGACAAGTCAGCCAATGGCTCATTTGAGATTCGCGGCAAGACCCTCGGCCTGATCGGTTATGGTTCGATTGGCAGCCAAACCAGCGTGCTGGCAGAATCTCTGGGCATGAAAGTACAGTTTGTCGATGTGGTTACTAAACTGCCGTTGGGCAATGCCACGCAAGTGCGCAACCTGGATGAGCTGCTCGCAACATCTGACATCATCAGCTTGCATGTGCCAGAAAACCAATCAACGCAAATGATGATTGGCGCGCGTGAAATTGGCCTGATGAAACCGGGCGCGATCCTGATCAACGCTTCACGCGGCACAGTAGTGGATATAGATGCGCTGGCCGATGCCATTAAATCCGGCCACATCGCCGGCGCGGCGATCGATGTATTCCCGGAAGAGCCAAAAGCCAATGGCGACGAATTTATCAGCCCACTGCGCGGTTTGGACAATGTGATCCTCACCCCGCACATCGGCGGCTCCACCATGGAAGCCCAGGCTAACATTGGCTTGGAAGTGGCTGAAAAACTGATCAAGTACTCCGACAACGGCACCACTACCAGCTCGGTCAACTTCCCTGAAGTTGCCCTGCCCGGCCACCCGGATGCGCACCGTCTGCTGCACGTCCACGCCAACGTGCCGGGCGTGTTGTCGAAAATTAACAAGATCTTCTCCGACAACCACATCAACATCGCATCTCAATACCTGCAAACCAATGAAAAGGTGGGCTACGTGGTAGTGGACATCAACTCCCCTTACGATGAGGTCGCACTGGAGCAGCTGAAGAATATTGAAGGGACCATTCGTTGTAGAGTTCTCTTCTAGTCGTTGCAGAGTTCTCTTCTAGTCGCTACTGATTTTTAGTCGCTCAATAAAAAACGCCGCGTCCAGTAATGCACGCGGCGTTTTTGTTGGTGCAGAATCAGACCGAGGCCGGAGCCGATGTGCGACGCTTGATCCAATGCGCCGCCAACTCCACCCCCAACACCAACGCCACACCCAGAACGGCCCAGAGTATGGCTAAGCCGATGGTCGGCTCATTGCCGGTCACCGCGAGGAAGTTGAAAGGATTGAGGTTTTCCTGCTGCAAAACCACGGTGCGGCCATGGCTGTCAGTTGTGGTGAGCAGGGCGTTTTTCCATGGCCAGGTGACATAAAGTGAGCCCACCAGAAAGCCGATCAGCACCGAAAGGGTTTGATTGTGATAGCTGTTGAGCAGCCAGAGCAAGAAACGCGAGAAAACCACCAAACCGCAGATACAGCCGGCACCGAACCAGAGTAATTTAACGATTTCCAGATTGTGGATCGCCTGCAAAAATACCGGATACAGACCAACCAGCAACAGGATAAAACTCCCGGAAATGCCCGGCAGAATCATCGCGCAGATTGCAACAAAGCCGCCGAGGAACAAAATCCATCCATGACCAGGCAATTGCGCGGGTGCCATATGCGCCACCGCCAAAATAAATAGCGCGCCGAGTATCAAGCCAATCAACTCTATTACACCCCAGCCACGCTGCTCACGCACCAAGTGGTAAATCGAGGCAGCAACCAGCCCGGAAAAAAATGCCCATACCAATATCGGGTAGCTATCCATCGCAATCAATACAATCGCGGCAAAGGTTTTAAGGCTGATAAGAATACCGCCAAACAAGGCCACCAAAAAATTACCGTTGATGTACTGCCAGGTTTTGACTATGCCATCGCGTTTGAGCATCAACAGCACCGCAGGTGTACAGCGCTTAAGCGAGCCAAGCCACTCGTCATAGATACCGGTAATAAACGCAATGGTGCCACCAGAAACGCCGGGCACCACATCGGCCGCCCCCATACACAAACCCTTAAGCAGGATAAACAGATAATCTTTTATTGTTCGATTGGGCTGGTGCAAGGCAAGCTCCTTTTCTACGCTGGCGTCAGGTAGATGTAGACAAAGTGGAAAGAGGGAATAAATAAAGTGCGGGGAGTGTGCCTGATCACGGCGCGGATCGACAAGTCAATCACCCTGGAAGTGGCGATTAATCGCCGTAAAAACCTGCCCGCGCAGGTCGCTACTCTCATTGACCAACTGGTGGCCAGCACCGGGAATCCGTTCGATCCGGGCATTGGGCAAAGAGCGCTGGATCTGCTGCAAGTTGTAACGCCAGGCGACGGTTAAATCTTCCGTGCCCTGAACGACCAAGAGCGATTTCTCAAGCGGGGGAAAACGGCGAAACTGCTGATGCCAGGCTTTCATCGCCCCCACCCAGCGCACCGACAGCGTGCGCGATTGTAAACAATCCAGCTCATCAACAAAGTGGATAAAGTCCGGATTGTGGGAATTGCGCGAGCGGCCGCGCGGCATTCGTTTGATAAAACGGTGTACCAACGCATATAGAAACCGCCCGGAATAGCGCCAGCCGCGTGGCAATATTAACGGTGCGCAGAGTGCGATGCGCGCCAATAGTGGCGCCGAGCGAGTGGAGTCATAACGCCAGAGATAATTCAATAACACCGAACCACCTGTGCTCTGCCCCATGGCAAAATAAGCTGCAGGCAAGATTTTCTGTGCAGCAGTTAAGACCACATCCAATACATCGGCATATTGATCGAATGAATCAATCGCCACCTGTTCGCCACTACTCAATCCGTGGCCGGGCAAATCAAACGCCAATACCGCAAAGCCTTGTTGCAGGCCAAACTCAATCGCATTACCAAAAATCCCCACGTGATCGTAATAACCGTGCACCACCACCAAAGTACCTTTAGGGTTTTCCGGCAGCCAGTAATGGGTAGCGATGCGAAAGCCGCCCGCTTCAACAGCACCAAAACCATGGGTGATGCCCGCACGGGTTTGCGCAAAATTGATGGAATAAAAATCCAGATAGGCCTGCACTGCGGCATCTGCAGTCCAGATAGCATCCGCAGCGGGGTCAAACACCAGTGCAGGCAGGTGCGCCCGTAAAAAATCGCGCCCCGCGCTATCGAAGCGGGATTGATGGCCTCTGGAATCACTCATAGTTTGCTTATGTATCCGATAACAATAAGAAAATAGCCGCCGATTTACGCACACTTACACTGACAGGCAAAAACAGCGGATGACAACGAAATCACAGCATTCAGGAATTCGATGCGACACAACCCATGCCATCCTCTATAATCTGGCGGTCGAACCACCAGACCTAAAAAACACATAACAATGACAACCAGGGTTTGAACTCATGCAAAAACACATATTCAACATACACGACGTGATTCTGTTTATGACAGTCGCCGAGTGTATCCTACTGGTGATTTTTCAGGCGATACTCCCGGTCAAAAACCAACTCGCCAACCGCCTGCTCAGTATTTTCCTGTTATCGATTGCCGTCAGCTCCGCCTGCATTATGGTGCTCTGGAACGACGATGTAATGCTGTTTGATCTATTTGATGAAACACTGCTGCCCTACTTTTTGGCTACAGCGCAGTTGCTCAAAGGGCCGATGCTACTCTTCTATGTCATCTCACTCACTGAAGATGCCTTCAAATTTACGCGGCGCCATCTGTTGCACCTCGCACCCATTGTGATTTCACTCTTGTGGCTATTGGTATTCCAACTCGACAGCTCTGACTTGCGCTTCAAAACGATTGGCCAGACTGAAACCGAGCGCCAGATTGCCAATAGCCTCTGGCACTTTATTAAAATCATGCCGTTCTTTTATGCACTCGCCGCCGTTAACCGCGTGCGCCTGTACCGGATCGGTTTACACAACCAATACTCCAACTTTTCTCCCACCGAGCCCACCTGGCTAAATATGCTGAGTTTGGGGTTTTTGTTTACCTGGAGTTTCTCAATTCTGGTGCATGTTATTGCCAACACAGTGGCACTGGGCGCTCCGCAAATATCTGACCTATTTGGTATTACCGAAAACTACATTATTTTCATTTTGATCAACGCATTGTTCATCAACAGCGTGGTGCACACCCATAAATTACTCACCACTAAACCGGAAGTCGCCAAAGATAAAACCGATGAAAAACTGACCGACTCAGCGATTCAAAAAGTGCAGTTAGGCATGGAAGTCCAGAAATTATTTTTAAAACAAAACCTGAATATCGATGAGTTTTCCAAACGCATCAACCTGCCGGTGAAAGAAGTCTCTGCCGTTATCAACAAACACTACGGCACCAATTTTTTTGAATTTATGAACAGCTATCGAGTGGAAGAAGCAAAACGTTTGCTGGGCGACGCTCAACACGCCGATATGACGGTAATGGATGTGTTGTTGCACGCAGGCTTTAACAGTAAGTCGGCTTTCCATCGCTTTTTTAATCGCCTGGTGGGGATGTCGCCGACTGAATATCGGAAGCAACTTTTACATAAAGACGTGAAAACGGTTTGAAAGAGCACATGCAATAACTATTTTTACTTTTTGGTATTGACTCAAAATGCCCAAGCGGGTTTAATACGCGCCTCTTGCAAAGCGAGCTTCACACCGCAAACAAGCAAGCGACACGCCCAGATAGCTCAGTCGGTAGAGCAGTGGACTGAAAATCCTCGTGTCCCTGGTTCGATTCCGGGTCTGGGCACCATGATTCCCTTGTGGATCAAGGTGTTAAAATCACACTCTTGATCATCACAAAGCGCCTATGAGCATACGATAGGCATGAAAAAACCTCCCATGCGGAGGTTTTTTTGTTTATGCATAACATCAAGGCAAATTTACCAGCACATCACCTTACCCATTCCCTCAGCGCCCTGCTTTTGGCGAGAATAATCAACCTAATTAATCTGCTTAAATTGGCACACTTTAGTTGCATGAGCAAAAGCTCGGCAGATTATTCGATTCCATATCATCTGACTTACCCATAAACGCACTTTGGCGCCGACATTGGCATCCACAGCCAATAAAAAAGCCAGCGAAAGCTGGCTTTAGGGAAAACAGATTTTCAGATTACTGCGGAGTTAATCGCAGCACTCTTACGCCATGTGCAGGCACATTGATAGTGAGTTTTTCTGCAGTGCTGCCTTTTTCATCACTCCAGATATCGCGCCAGTTGAATTTTTTCTTATCGAAGAAAATTTCATGCTTGCTGATATCGTCTTTCATGTAATGAAATACCCAATCGAGATTGTAGGTTGTTGCTGCATCGGCGCGATTTAAAAATAGGAAAGCAAACTCGCCTTTTTCCAGGGGTTTTACAAAAATCTCAAAGTCACCTCCATCAATCCACTTCATGGCTTGTATACCGTGCTTGTCCTGATTG
>NZ_JBRFPI010000041.1:0-17904 GCF_053579595.1 Cellvibrio sp. | reverse complement strand
CCAACCCAGCACTCGGTAAAAGAGTTGCGTTCAATCGGTTTGCAGCCAGATATTTTGTTGTGCCGTTCTGAACGCTTGGTGGACGAGGACTCGCGCCGCAAAATTTCCCTGTTTACCAACGTGGCTGAGCGCGCGGTCGTGCCGCTTCCTGATGCCGACACCATTTATTCCATTCCCCGTCTGTTGCAAAGCTATGGTCTGGATCAAATTGTTGTTGAGCTGCTCGGTTTGCAATGCCCTGAAGCTGATTTGAGTGAGTGGGATAAAGTAGTTGAGGGCAAATTAAATCCCGTTAATTTCGTTACCATTTCCATGGTTGGAAAATACATGGAATTGCTGGATGCCTATAAGTCATTGATTGAAGCGCTGACTCATGCAGGCATTCATACTCATACCAAAGTGAACATTAATTACATTGATGCCGAGCGCGTTGAAAACGAAGGCGTAGACATTTTAAAAGATGCGGATGCAATTCTGGTTCCCGGTGGTTTTGGTGAGCGTGGCGTAGAAGGCAAACTCATGGCCGTGCAATATGCGCGTGAAAATAAAGTGCCTTATCTTGGTATTTGCTTGGGGATGCAATCGGTCGTGATTGAATTTGCACGCAATGTATTAGGTTTGAAAGGTGCCAATTCTACTGAATTTGATCGCAACTCCCCGCATCCAGTGATCGGTTTGATTACCGAATGGATCACTTCTGATGGAGAGGTTGAAAAGCGTGATGAATCTTCAGATCTCGGCGGCACTATGCGTTTGGGTGCTCAAGAGTGTCGCCTGGTTGCTGGCTCGAACGCGCGTAATGTGTATGGTGCTGATGTGATTGTAGAGCGCCATCGTCATCGCTACGAAGTTAACAACAACTACGTTGACCAATTGCAAAAAGCAGGTTTAAAAATCGGTGGCTGGTCTGCCGATGACACATTAGTTGAGATGGTTGAGATTTCAGATCATCCCTGGTTCGTAGCGTGTCAATTCCACCCGGAATTTACCTCTACACCACGCGATGGCCATCCATTGTTTACGGCGTTTGTAAAAGCGGCTTTGGCAAATAAAAAGTAATCGTTGGGGCGCCTATACTAGCGCCCCTTTTTATAAAGATTATTAACCGATGTTAAAACTATTCTGAAAGGAATACCTGTGTCTCAAGAAATAGTAAAAGTTGGCGCTCTCAGTGTTGGCAATTCACTGCCGTTTGTATTGTTCGGTGGTATGAATGTACTTGAATCGCGCGATATGGCTATGCAAGTGGCTGAAGCCTATGTTCAGGTAACCCAAAAACTCGGAATTCCCTACGTTTTTAAAGCTTCGTTTGATAAGGCTAATCGTTCGTCTATTCACTCCTATCGCGGTCCTGGCATGGAAGAAGGTTTGAAGATTTTTCAAGAAATTAAACAAACTTTTAAAGTTCCTGTGATTACAGATGTGCACGAAATTTATCAATGTGCACCTGTCGCTGAAGTTGCAGATGTAATTCAGTTGCCTGCATTTCTTGCCCGTCAAACGGATTTGGTCGTCGCTATGGCCAAAACCGGCGCGGTGATTAATATCAAAAAGCCGCAATTCTTAAGCCCAGGCCAAATGAAAAATATCGTCGAAAAATTTGGTGAATGTGGCAATGATAAAATTATTCTCTGTGATCGCGGCACCAACTTCGGTTATGACAACTTGGTTGTCGATATGCTGGGTTTTCGTACCATGCGTGAAGTCAGTGGCAATGCCCCGGTGATTTTTGATGTAACTCATTCATTGCAATGCCGTGATCCTATGGGGGCGGCATCAAGCGGTCGTCGCCATCAAGTTGCTGAATTGGCGCGTGCAGGTATGGCAGTTGGTTTGGCTGGTTTATTTCTGGAGGCTCATCCTGATCCCGATAACGCCAAGTGCGATGGCCCTAGCGCGTTGCCGCTCGATAAACTGCAACCTTTCCTGCAGCAAATGAAATCCATTGATGGCGTGGTGAAAAATTTTCCACCACTCGACATTAACTAATAGACAGTAAAAGTAATAGGCACTAACTCATTTTGTAGAAACACACTCTGGAGAAAACGAATGACTAAGATTGTTGATATCAAAGCTTTTGAAATTTTGGATAGCCGCGGCAACCCAACCGTGATGGCTGAAGTTATTTTGGCTGATGGTTCTGTAGGTTCGGCGACTGCACCATCAGGCGCTTCAACCGGTTCGCGTGAAGCACTGGAATTGCGCGATGGCGATAAATCCCGTTATTTGGGTAAAGGCGTTTTAAAAGCGGTTAACAATATCAACACCACTATTAAAAATCTGGTAGTGGGTTTCGATGCTCTTGATCAGCGCGCTCTTGATAATGCAATGATCAAAGCTGACGGTACTGACTTCAAAACGGTATTGGGTGCAAACGCTATCCTTGCTGTGTCTTTGGCAAATGCTAAAGCAGCTGCGATCTCCAAAAAAGTTCCACTCTATGCACATATTGCTGACTTGAATGGCACTCCTGGTAAATACTCCATGCCAGTTCCTATGATGAACATCATCAACGGTGGTGAGCACGCAGACAACAACGTTGATATCCAGGAATTTATGGTTCAGCCTGTAGGTGCCAAGACCTTTGCAGAAGCTCTGCGTGTTGGTGCCGAGATTTTCCACACCCTGAAAAAAATCCTGCACGACAAAGGCTTGAGTACTTCAGTGGGTGATGAAGGTGGCTTTGCACCAAACCTGCCATCTAACGAAGACGCTCTGAAAATTATTGCTGAAGCTGTTGAGAAGGCGGGCTACAAACTGGGTGATAACGTAACCTTGGCTCTGGATTGCGCTTCTACTGAATTCTACAAAGATGGCAAATACGATTTGGCTGGTGAAGGCCGTGTATTTACCACTAACGAATTTTCGGATTACCTGGCTGATCTGGCTGCACGCTACCCAATTATTTCTATCGAAGACGGTAAAGACGAAAGCGACTGGGCTGGCTGGGCAGATCTGACCCAAAAAATTGGCCACAAAATCCAGTTGGTAGGTGATGACCTGTTTGTTACCAACACCAAAATTTTAAAAGAAGGTATTGAGAAGAAAATTGCTAACTCGATTCTGATTAAATTCAACCAGATCGGTTCTTTGTCTGAAACCCTTGATGCCATCAAAATGGCACAAGATGCAGGTTACACTGCAGTAATTTCTCACCGTTCAGGCGAAACTGAGGATACCACCATCGCTGATTTGGCTGTTGCGACTGCAGCTGGTCAAATCAAGACTGGTTCTTTGTGCCGTTCAGACCGTGTTTCCAAGTACAACCGTTTGCTGCGCATTGAGGCTGAATTGGGTGCTTCTGCTCCTTACAAAGGCCGTGCAGAATTCAAGTCGTAAGTTGATTTGAAAAACAAAGGCCGACTACTCGGCCTTTGTTTTTTTAATGCTAATTAAACCGTTATTAACGTTTAACAAGATTGCACAATGTTATGAAATGGCTGTTAGGTGTATTGATCATATTGCTTGCCGGGCTGCAATACCGTTTGTGGATCGGTGATGGCAGTTTGGCACAGGCGCATCGCCTGGAGGCTGATATCAAGTTGCAGCAAGCTGAAAATGATCGTATGCGTGAGCGTAACCGCATTCTGGATGTTGAGGTAGAAGAATTAAAAACAGGACTCGACACCATCGAAGAGCGTGCGCGTAACGATATTGGCCTGATCAAAAAAGACGAAACTTTTTTTATGATTTTGGATGAAGAGCAGTAGTTGCCAATAGCTACATTTTATTAACTATCCAATTTCGATATTCCCTCATGAATCATTCCCAATCATCTCAAACTCCTGCTTTTTGGATTGTCGTCCCTGCTGCAGGTGTAGGCGCCCGAATGGGAGCCGGTTGCCCAAAACAATATTTACCTCTCGTTGGGAAAACAGTTATAGAGCACACCTTGGAGCGTTTATTGGCACTGCCGAATATCGCTGGTATTTATCTGGTATTGGGTGTTGATGATAATTATTGGAATGATTTATCTCTTGCACAAAATAATCGTATTCAGCGTGTTGCAGGCGGCGCAGAACGCTGCGACTCCGTATTAAATGCATTGGAACAATTGTTCGATAATGCATCTCCCAATGATTGGGTGTTGGTGCATGATGCCGCTCGCCCTTGTGTTCATGTACAGAGTGTTTTGCATTTGATTGATCAAGTAAAAAACCACCCGGTTGGTGGTATTTTAGGTGTGCCGGTTAGCGATACCTTAAAACAAGTGAATAATTCCGTTATCGATTCAACTGTGGATCGACGTTTATTATGGCAGGCTCAGACACCACAAATGTTTCGCTTGGGCTTGTTGCGCGATTGCCTGCAGCGTGGATTAGCGGAAGGTAAATTAATTACCGACGAATCCTCGGCACTGGAATCCTATGGTTATGAGCCATTAATGGTGCAAGGGCGCAGCGATAATATAAAAATTACGCGACCGGAAGATTTGGCAATTGCTGCTATGCTCTTACAGCAACAGATCTAGCCTGTTTATTCTTCATTTAGTTACGGAAATTTAATATGTCTATGCGTATTGGTCATGGTTACGATGTCCATGCTTTTGGTCCCGGCGATAAAATTGTTATTGGTGGTGTCGTTATTCCACATCATCAAGGTTTGCTTGCCCACTCGGACGGTGATGTGCTCTTGCATGCGTTATGCGATGCATTGCTGGGGGCGTCGGCATTAGGTGATATCGGTAAGCATTTTCCAGATACAGATATGCAATATCGCAATGCCGATAGTCGTTCTCTGTTGCGTATGGTTTATGCAAAAGTAGGGCAGCAGGGGTGGAAGATTGCTAATGCCGATATGACCATAGTTGCCCAGGCGCCGCGTATGGCGAATTACATTCCCCGTATGGTCGAAACCATTGCTGCCGATTTGCAAAGCGAATTAAATCAAATCAATGTTAAGGCAACCACGACTGAACGCTTGGGTTTTACCGGGCGTGAAGAAGGTATTGCTTGCTACGCAGTGGTGTTGTTGGAAAAGTCGTAAATTACATATTGAATAAGGAATTTTCATGCCGTTAATTGATTCTGATTTTCGCTCCCCGTGGTGGATGTTCAATGGTGACCTGCAAACCCAATTGCCGGTGTTGTTGCGTCATATCAGGTTAAGCGCGACTTCTTTGATTATTCCCACGCTAGATGGTGATAATCTCAGTGCAAATATGTATTTTTCCGGATTGCAGCCGCAGAAAAGATTATTAATCCTCTCGCATGGGCTTGAGGGTAGTAACGAACAAAATTATATCCTGGGTATGGCCAAAGCAGCGCTTGAATCAGGTGTTGCTGGCGCAGCTGTTGATGTGCTTGCCTGGAATTTGCGTGGATGTGGAAAGCCAGACAATACTACTGAAAAATTATATTTTGCTGGCTCGATACAGGATTTTGAGGCAGTAGTGGCTTGGGCGGAAGGTAATGGTTACACAGAAATTTATCTTGCGGCTTACTCGCTTGGCGGAAATATTGTGCTCAAGTGGCTTGGTGATCAAGGCGAAAATGCACAGGCTAGGGGAATTAAAGCAGTCTGCGCTGCATCAGTACCCATAGATTTGCATGCTTGTGTGAGCACCTTGGATCGCTGGCGCAATCTGATGTATCGCTTGTATTTTGTTACCAGTATGAAGTGGCGCCTTAAGCGAAAAGCGTTTAAGTTTATGGGGAAACTGGATTTGTCGCACTATTCGAAAGTTAAAACATTTTGTGATTACGATGAGTTTTTTTCAGCCCCTTTGAATGGTTATAAAAATGCAGCAGAGCTTCATGCTGCCGCCAGCGCTAAACCTTCACTCGAAAAAATTGCAGTGCCTTGTTTAATGGTGACTGCGTTGAATGATCCGTTTTTTAATGCGGATTGCATTCCACGTGCGCTTGCTCAGCGCCATTCGTTATTGACCTTGGAAATTACGCGCTCTGGTGGTCATGTTGGTTTTTTAAGTGATCGGCTGGAGTGGTGGTTGGATACGCGATTTTTAGGTTTTTTTAAATCACTTTCATAATGCAGGTAATGTTTTGACAGAGTTTTCATTGGAGTTTCCCCGCGCTTATGGGGCGTTAACTGCAGCTGCAATTTTTCGTGCACAACCTGAAGATTTTCAGGTTGATGAAGAGTTGGGTTATGTTCCTTCAGGGGCAGGCGAACATGTTTTTTTGCACATCGTTAAGCGCGGCGAAAATACCGCATGGGTCGCTGGAAAAATTGCCGAGCTTGCCAATGTCAATGTAACTGATGTTGGTTATTGCGGGCGCAAAGATCGTCATGCGGTGACAGCCCAATGGTTTAGTGTGTATCTTCCCAAGGCCCCTGAACCTGATTGGACATTATTGAATACTGAATCGATTCAGCTTTTGTCATCGTCCAGGCATCAGACCAAGTTGCGCCGTGGTGAGCATCGGCAAAATAACTTTGTGATCCGCTTGCGCGATGTGCAGACAGAAGACCGCAGTTTGCTGCAACAGAAAATCGATACTGTTTTTGTACAAGGTGTGCCCAATTATTTTGGTGAGCAGCGTTTTGGTCAGGCTGGAAACAATTTGCGCGAAGCAGAATCCATCCTTGTGGGAGGAAAGCGTTATCGCGATAAACAAAAACGCGGTTTGATGTTGTCGGCGGCGCGCTCCTATTTATTTAATCAGGTGCTCGCAACGCGTGTATTGGATAATAATTGGGCGGCTCAGATTGAGGGGGAAATTAACCCTCGCTCTTCTGGACCGCTGTGGGGTAGGGGGCGACCACTGGTATCGGGTGCGTTACTTGAACTGGAGCAAAATGCGTTGGCAAATTGGGCTGCATGGTGCGATGGTCTTGAACATGCAGGCTTATCGCAAGAGCGTCGCGCACTGCAATTGATCCCCCGTAACGCCAGTTGGTCTTGGGTTGATAATGATCTGGTATTGCATTTTTCGCTCGATGCCGGTGAGTTTGCTACGGCGATTTTGCACGAGCTTGCCCAGCTCCACAACCAATCGGCGGATGTGTCTGATCCCGCCTAGCAGGAAACGCCGCAACCCATGGTATAGTTGCTGCTTTGGTTGTTTCGGCGCCAGCTGGTTAATTGTGCATTTATTATTTGTGTTGCCGCTGTATAAAAATAGGAGAGAATCTGAAGATGACTAACTTATTGATGCAAGGTGTAAGCATGACCTCGCTACGCACCCGTGAGCGTCTTATTCAGCGTTTGCGCGATCAGGGCGTCACTAATATGCGCGTGTTGGATGTATTGCTTAATACCCCGCGTCATATATTTCTTGACGAAGCCCTTGCTCATCGCGCCTATGAAGATACGGCACTTCCCATCGGTCATGGCCAGACCATATCCCAGCCTTACATAGTGGCACGTATGACGGAAATATTGCTGGGAGCAGCAGGCGGCAAGCTCAATAAAGTATTGGAAGTTGGTACCGGTTCTGGCTACCAGACCAGTGTTCTCGCCCAATTAGTGCCAAATGTTTACAGTGTAGAGCGGATCAAGCCGTTGCAGGACAAAGCCCGCGAGCGCTTGCGTCAATTGGGGTTGCGCAATGTGCAATTGCGGCATGCTGACGGTGGTTTTGGCTGGCCGGAAGCTGGCCCCTATGATGCTATCCTCAGTACAGCAGCACCCCAGGCTGTTCCTGACGAACTATTGAAGCAGTTGGCACCCGGTGGTGTACTGGTAATACCGATTGGTGGAAGGGAGCAGCAATTGCACCTCATCCTTCGCGATGGCGAGACAGAAAACTACATTACCCAGATATTGGAGCCTGTTAAATTTGTTCCTTTTCTTTCAGGTACTTCACGCTAATACTTAATCTTAAGTCTAAAGTTTGTAAGTGACGATACATTGCAAGCCTAGAAGTGCACCAATAATGAATAGGAAACGTGCGAATTTACTCATCTACCCAGTGTTTTAGTTGTTTAAATCCTCTTTTTGTGCACGTTTTTATAAAAATATTAGATAATTTTAAAATAAATTTCGATTATTAAGTTCTAAATCGTATAAGAGTGATCAAAAAACAACCATAGTTCTTGAGTGATTTCATGTCGGAAGTGTCATCTATTTACCGGGTTAAATCATTAAAACTGTTCGTAATTCTGATCGCTCTATTGCTGCTGGTTTCTTGTGCCTCCCATTATCCTGCCCCTGTTCTTGATAGATCCAAAACCCTTGCCAGTCGCCCTAAGACACATATTGTTGTTCCTGGCGATACCTTGTTTTCGATTGCCTGGCGCTATGGGCTAAAGTATGAAGTTCTCGCTAAATACAACAGCATTTCACCACCTTATGTTATTCGCCCATCGCAGGTTATCCGTTTGGATATTGCCGGATCAAATGTGCCCTCAATCGCAAAACAACGGGTCGTCAAACGAACTGCCGGCGTAAATTCCTCCTCACAAACTGGCCGTGAAAAACCAGTTTCAACTTTAAAAAATAATACTGGTCGTCAAGAAAATAAAACAATAAAAAGTGCCAGTACAGCCAATAAAGCCCAAGCTTGGAGTGCACCACAATGGCGCTGGCCAGTAAGGGGGCCATTACTTTCATCATTTCAGGGCAGTAACGCGTTAAATAAGGGTATTGATCTTGGCGGCAAATTGGGAGAGCCTGTGCTTGCAGCTGCTGGTGGACAGGTCGTTTATTCTGGAAGTGGGCTGCGTGGATACGGCAAGTTACTTATCGTCAAGCACAATGAAACCTTCCTTAGCGCCTATGCCCACAATGATAGGTTGTTAGTAAAAGAAGGTGATTTTGTTAAAGCTGGGCAAAGAATCGCCGATATGGGTTCGAGTGGTACCGATAGAGTAAAGCTTCACTTTGAAATTCGTCGTGATGGTACTCCGGTAGATCCGTTGAAGTTTCTGCCACGACGATAAAGTGTCACATTCATAAGTTAGAACGGGAACTTACGGATAATATCTCAAAACATATGGCATCTGTGTGCAGAGGTACAGCTTGAGCGAGCTGGATGACTTACAAAAAGCCAGCCGGTTAAATAAAAATTGATATAAGGGGCTGAAAAATGACTTTACAAAATAGGGACACAACCACATTTGATCGCGATGATGTATTTATTGCACCGGATGTAGAGTTGGATGAAGCAGAATTGATGTTGGCAGAAGAAGATGATGAATTGCCCAAGTCTTCAGCACCCAGTGTCAGTGAACGAATTATCGATGATAAGTACAACAAAACGCTTGATGCTACCCAGATTTATCTTAATGAAATTGGATTTTCCCCCCTGCTAAGCGCCGAAGAAGAAGTGTTTTTTGCACGTAAAGCGCTGAAAGGTGATGAAGCAGCACGCAAGCGCATGATTGAAAGTAACCTCCGCCTTGTAGTAAAAATCTCCCGTCGCTATGTTAATCGTGGTCTGGCACTTCTTGATTTGATAGAAGAAGGCAATCTGGGTTTAATCCGTGCTGTTGAAAAATTCGATCCGGAACGTGGTTTCCGCTTTTCAACTTACGCCACTTGGTGGATTCGTCAAACCATTGAACGTGCGATTATGAATCAGACCCGCACAATTCGTTTGCCGATCCATGTTGTTAAAGAGTTGAATATTTATCTGCGTGCAGCGCGCGAGCTGTCGCAGAAATTGGATCATGAGCCAACTCCAGAGGAAATTGCCAATCTGCTCGATAAGCCAGTTGCTGATGTTGAGCATATGTTGAGCCTGAATGAACGTGTTACGTCTATTGATGCGCCTATCGGTAATTCATCTGACCGCGCAATTGTGGACACCATCGCAGACACTCATGTGTCAGATCCCGCTGCACTTTTGCAAGATGCCGATTTGACTACCAGTCTCGACCATTGGTTAGATGAGTTGACCGAAAAGCAACGTGAAGTTCTTGCGCGCCGTTTCGGTTTGCGTGGTTACGAAGTCAGTACACTTGAAGAAGTGGGGCTTGAAATAGGGTTGACTCGCGAACGGGTTCGCCAAATTCAAGTGGAGGCATTAAAACGTTTGCGCGATATTATGGAAAAACAGGGATTGGATAGCGCGGCCTTGTTTAGTGTGTAATTTTTAAAATATTAAATTTCTTAACCAAAAAACCTGAGTTGACACTCAGGTTTTTTTTTGCAAAATTAAATCATCAAGTGGTTAGTGGGTTGGATTACTTTTACCTGCTTGATTTATTTATTGTAAATATTCCCCCAAATCCTTTAATTCCCTGACCGCTTTTATCTCCTTCGCCACTAGTCCTGCCATTACTTCTGCACCATTTTTTTGAAAGTGGGTTCCATCGGGAGTTTGAATGCTCCCGGGAGCGTTATTGCCATAGAAGTTATTGACAGCAGGGTCAACGACCAACCAATAATTTTTCCATTCATTAGCTGCCAGACTATTCACAAATTGAATACTTGCAGCTTCAAGGTCAATCAGCGGTACCGCGTTCGCAGTGGCAGTGTCTTTAATGGTTTGTGTATAGTCACCGATAAATAAATAACCATTATTGGCGTTTTGCTTAGTAAAGTGACTGTGTACAACAGGGGTAGTTTGTTGTCCTTGTGCATTTTTAATGCGTGTAGTTGGGGTGAACAAAACTGGTATCGCGCCGCGGTCTCGTGCAATTTTTATATACCGCTCAAGTGAATGCTGGAATGAAAGTTCAGGTTTCTCCTCTGGAAATTGTGGCTGACCTTCGCTGTTGTTGGGGTAGGTGCAGAGGTTGTTAACATCGGCCAAGCCGCGAACTGGCTTACTGGAATCACAATTTTGGTCGTTATGGCCATGGTTAATAAATACATAATCACCGGCTTGAATCAGCGGTTCCATCTGTGCAAACCAACGGCCATTGTAAAAATCGCGCGAGCTGCGGCCGGAGCGTGATCCGGTAATCACTTTTACACCGCTATCCTGTTTGAATTGGGCTTCAAATGCCTGCCCCCAACCCATACGTGGAAAGCGCAGCAGTTCGTAAATGGCGGAGGTTGAATCACCCACAATAAAAACACGGCGCGTTGCATTGTTAATTTGCAGTAACTCTTGTTGCGCGCGCGGTAAATCCAAAGGTTCATAGGCACCCTTTGGCATTAGTCCGACAATCGGGCGAAAGCTGATATCAGTCAATGTGGTGTGGCCCGTTTCGCCGGTATTGTTGTCGTAATTGCGGTTGTGATGAATCAGTGAAAATAATTCTATTAACTTATCATTGGGCTGAATAGGATAGGTGGCAGGGTCAAAGCTTCCGAGGTGCTTAACGTTCAATAATTGCAGTGCATGTTTAAATCCTTTGCGCAATTCACTTTTCGCCTTCTGCGCCTCAGCTGTATCGAGAGCGCCAATTTTTTTACTGTTTACCCATTGCTGTGGCCCGATAAATCTTTGTGCGATGGCTACATCTGAAACAATACGATCAGTGAGCGGATTGATATTTGCGATCTGAATTTTCCCTGCAGATTGCTCGTCTACGAGAGCAGCCATGCAGATGGGGCGACGTGTGGAATGAGTGATGCAATCGTCTTGTGTGCCTTCGGCGACAACCGAAACAAGAAAGGGTTTGCTAATTCCTGTCGCGGGGAGGCGGTATATTCCCTGTGCATCGGTTGTGGTAAGAAATTGATTTCCAGCGGCATCGATGAGTGAGACCTGCGCGTTGCTGAGCGGTTTTTGTTCGACGACAAGCCCTGTGATGATGGGGGCGTCGCTATTGATAGTACTGCAAGCGCTTAGCCAGAGCAGTAAACCGATTGATGAGAAGCGAAAGTTAAATAAAACGTTTTGCATATTTATTCCAAATCAAGATGTTAGGGGTTTAGCAATAAAGGTATTCGAATTAATCGTTCACCCGCACCCAAAAGAAATCCAGTTTGTTTATCTATCGCGAGAGATTTAAGTGAGGCTTTGGTGATGGGCGGTAAAAGCGACCAATTTAATCCGTCATTGTATGAATAAATTATGTCGCCATTTTTTCCCGGAATATAAATAACACCAGTCTGTTGATCCTGAACCGGCATTCGCAAGCTTGTGTCAGTAGGGACTTCGATTTTGAGCCAAGTTTGCCCTTGATCCGATGACCGTAAAAGCGTCCCATTGTGTCCTGTAGTGATCAAGGTTTTTTGTTGTGTGGCAAATAGCGTAAGCAACGTAGATGCGGTCGGCGTTTCGCTCGGTTGCCACTCGATGCCATCGAGCGATTTGACAATGGTTCCATGATTTCCTGCTGCAAAAACACCAAACGGCGTTGCCAGTATGCACTGCAGTGATTCGCTAGTGCGTGAGTCAAGCGTTTGCCAGTGCTGGCCATCCTGCGACGAGGTGATTGTTCCCGATTGTCCGGCAGTAAAAAATAATTCTCTGTTTGGGTCATAGTGTCCAGCAAAGAGTTGGTGAGGCGTTTGATCTTTTGCGGTGTGCCAATGATTGCCCGCATCTTCAGAAAAATAAACGGCGCCGGGTCCTGCAACTGCAACGATAACGCCTTTATTATTGGTTATTAACTGATGAAAATAACCTTGGCTAGCATCATTCAGGCCTAGCGGTTGTAACCATTGTGTTTGATTAGGTTGTTTGAGCAGAATTGTACCGGGCGGACCTGCTGCAATAAGATTGCCTGATTGCCCGTCAGTGATGATCGATAAAAAATAATCGCTTTCTTGTGTGCGAGCTTCTGTTAATGTCCAGCTGCTGCCATGATTGCGCGATTCAATTACCAATCCTTTAACTCCCGCCCCATACCATGTGCCGGAATTATCCTGTGTTAGTTGATGAATAAAATCATTGACGGGGCGATTTATGGCAATCCAGTTTTCACCATTATCGTCAGATACAAACAAAGCGCCGTGCTCACCATAGACGACCCACTGCATGCCCTGTGTGTTGACTATACCTTCGAGGTTGGCAGTGGTAGGTAGCGTTAATGTACGCCAGGTTCTTCCACCATTGTCAGATAACAAAACACATCCATCATCTCCCGCAGCAAACACGTAGGCGCCATTTTTTGACGCAGCCAGTGCAGAAAGATAGGGCTTGCCGGTTGCTACCGGTGCCCAGAGTGTACCTCCATCATCGGATAGCAGAATGTCACCATTTGCGGTTGTTGCAATCAATGTTTGATACTGTTGATCAAATAACAATTTACTGATGTATCCGGTGTAGCCAGTGTCAATAATCTCAATTTTCTGACTGCTTATATCAAGAATTAAAATTTTTCGATTGCTCGTACTGAGAATGTATCGATCACTATTGATTGCAATAATATCGGTAAAGGATTCATCAAGAGGATGTTCAAGTAATTGCCAGTCGCGACTGTTTTTTTTCTGAAAAGCGAGTAATCCATCTTCGCCTATGGCGATATAACCAGCCTCTGTTGGAAGAAGTTTGATAATAGTTTTTGATGATGGAAAGGGCGCATTCGTCCAATCATTTCCGTCAGCATCGCTTTCTATGATTGATCCTGCCTGACCGGCAATTCGCCACTGCCGGGTTGTTTCGTTGAAAACAGCCGTATTGAGTGACACAGATAAGCCTGATTTTATTAAGCGCCAATGTTTGCCCCCATTGCTCGAAACCAGTATGAATCCATCATCGCCGTAGGCGAGCAGATGTTGGCCGGAATTGTCGCCTGCAAGGCCGATAATTTTATTGGTTGTCGGTGGCGTTTTCAGTGCAGACCACTGCGAGAATCTCTGTTGGCTTGAAATAATTTTCCCATCGCCACTGGCAATCAATAATTGATTGTTGATTTGAAGATGATCGAAAAAACTGGTGTTCAGAACCGTCAGATTTTGAATGCTGTTGGTCGCCGCAGATTTTGATAGAACTAAAGGCGGCGTTTTTTCGCAACCCGAGAAAAAAAATAGTATAAAAAAATAAAGTGGCAGCCTGATGAGTAATCGCCAGAGTGAATCGACAGGGGAGAAATACATCATGCATAGAGAGAGTAGGGAGTTCATCATTATCTAATCTTACGTATTTGCTGTTACCTTTTGTAACGGCTGTCGGGTGGATATAATTGCGATAATGACGAAAATAATTGCCGAGTATTCTTCTTATATTTTTTGATGATACAGGCAGATAAATCATATGTATATACAAAATTAGCTGCTATATTATCATCGCTGTGATTTTTGCGAGCATAAAATAGCAGCTTGTACTTTATCGATAGTAATTTACGTGGTGCCCTTTATTCAGCTCATGGTTTTACTGTTGTGCGATTAGCTACATCTGCTCCTCATCTTTTTTTTCGCGAACCACTCGCGGCTCTAGATAGGAGTTTTAATATGCTCAAGAAAATAATGATAACAACATTGTTGGTTGGTGTTTCCGCCAGTGTAATGGCAGCCAACCGTCCTAGTGGCTACACAACCATCTGCAAAATTGGACAAACTTGTTCGGTGACTAAAGCAACCAACGTTGCCTTTGGTGCTTCTGACAAATTTGTTTATAAGGTATTGAATGGTTCCTTTAGTTGTAGTGTGGCCACCTTTGGTTCTGATCCTGCTCCCAGCAACAGTGTAAAAGAATGTTCGATTCCCTCCAGCGGTACCGGAGTTTCATCGACCAGTTCTAGCAAAAGCAGTGTTGCGGCCAGTTCGGTAAAATCCTCTGTTGCATCCAGTACGGCTGCAACGGGTGGAAGTGCTGAGTGTAAGGCGGGTATGGTTATTGAGAACAAAACTGTCGATTGCGGTGGCAAGACTCTCGGTCTGACTTGCCCTGGCGACAGCGATAAACAACCTCCGGTTATCACTCTGAAAAATGCGACCATTAAAAATGTGCGTATTGCAGCCAGTGGTGGCGCAGATGGTATTCACTGCACCAGCGGTAATTGTGTTGCAGAGAATGTGGTCTGGGAAGATATCTGTGAAGATGCTGCTTCCCTGATTGATAGCGGTAAAAAGTTCACTATCTCGGGCGGAACGGCGTATAACAATTCGTCTAATTCCCCCGGTGGTAAACCAGACAAAATTTTCCAACACAATTCCAAAAACAGTACATACGAAATTATTAATAATTTCACTGCTAAGGGTGTGAATGGAAAATTGTGGCGCTCATGCGGCAATTGCTCCGGCAATGGCGGCCCGCGTAATCTGGTGGTGAACAATGTTCGTATTGAAGGTTCAATTGGTGCTATTGCCGGTGTGAACCGCAACTACGGTGATAAGGCCACGATTCGCAACCTGAAAATCCAGGGTTACAAATTGGGTTCACCGGCAGTCTGCGAAGAGTATCAGGGTATCGACAAGAACGTCACCAGTGGCGATTCTCCGAAATACAAGCCATCAAGTGGTAATGATTTCTGGAATACCGCTAACTGTGACGTCAGTAAATCTGACGTAACGGCTTTCTGATTTTTTACAACAATAATGATTAAACAATAATCGGCTCGCAAAAATCAGTAGCCCCTCTCCGGAAACGGAGAGGGTTATACAAAAACTACTGCGCACCCCATCCTGCTTTTAAGCTTTCCCACATCTCATCAAAATGTTTTTGTTCGTGTTCACGCAGGGCATCGTATTGTGCCTCGTTTAAATTTTCGCGTGCAGTTGCTAAATAATTATCTTTGTAATCGTGCAGTGCTTCATGTGCTTTTTCGATTAAAAAAGGTTTTTCTGCTACGGATGCGTTAGCAATTGTCTGGCCGGTTGTTTCCAAATAACGGGAAAATTCTTGTTTTTGCTCCAGTTTGCTAAGTAAGAGTGCATCGCGTTTTTCAGTGGGGATAGGTGCGTCTGCTTGTACCTGATCAAAAAAATTGTTCATCTGATATTGTTCGTAAGCAGAATCTTTTAACAAATCATAGGTTTTTCTATCTTCCGGTGAATTGAGCAGTAGGGCAATTTGGCGATCTATTTCTGTCAGGCTTTCTTGCTGTTTACGGATGGCTTCTTCGGTATCAGCTTGCGATGAATAATAGCCGATACTACTAGCTCCCAAAATTTGTTCGCGCTGCAATAATAATTCTTGTAACTCATCGCGTGCCTGTCCTGCCAAACCCAATTTCGACATCAGTAGCGTGTATTTTTTTTCCAGCGTGCGCTTGAGGTTTTCTTGCTGGATGCTGGCAAACTCATCCAGCTTGGAGGATGTAACAACAGGATTTGCAGTCAGGGTAGTTTGTTTGGTGGGTTGCAATGTATTTTGCCCAAACGCAATGAACTCCTGTAAACCATCAATTTTTTTCTGATAGGTCTCACGCTCTTCCTGTAAGCGAGCATCAAAATCTGCTTGTTGTTGCGCTAGCTGTTGTTGCAGGGTTTGGTGATCCAGATAGAGCACGCCATAACGTGCCGATATCAATAGCAGTAGCGCCCCAAGGATTATGCTTATCAGTTTCATCTTTACCTCCGTAAGTACGGATTCGTTATTAGGGGTTTAGGTAAATCTGACCGAATGTTGTCATATGTTGCCGTAAGACTGGTGGCTAGTAGTTGTTGGATATCGACATCGCCACACTTATTAATGACGGGATTAGATTACATTTCCGCCCTTGCTTCAAGCCCTTGGTGAAGGTAGGGTGCCATAATTGCACTATTGCGACTCTATGCGTGGTTTCTCCATATTTTGCAGGGAAAATGAAAGGACATAATTGATGATATTCAGGATTTTAAGGCGGGGAATAATCTACTTTTTCGCTGTTGTAGCGCTAAGTGTTACTTTTTTTGCTGTTGGGGTTTTGTGGCCATTAGATAAAGTAGATGCGGTTAAAACCAACACACCAATCGCAATAATAAACACATCTATTCTGGATGTCGCTGGTGGCCTAATCTTGCCTAATCAAACCGTCATTATAGAGCGTAAAAAGATCCGAATTGTTGGTGCTGCAAATAATGTCGCTATTCCAGAAAATGCTATTCGTATTGATGGTGCCAATCGATTTTTGACGCCCTCCCTATGGGATATGCACACGCATATTTTTAAGGTAACTCCCTTATTGGATCTGCCACTTTATATTGGTTATGGCGTTACCAATGTGCGGGATATGGCGAGTTGTCCTACAGCTAAGGATCCATTTGCTGCCTGCCCTGAAGATTTTAAGCGTTGGACTCATCAAGCGAATAATGATGAGTTGGTAGGGCCGCGTGTGCAGGGAATTGCAAGTTGGCATTTGAATGGCCCTGGTATTCACGATCAGATTAACGGGTTACCTGAGTTTTTTGGTACCGCCAATGAGCAGCAGGCGAGGGAATTTGTTCGCTATTATTCTGGCAAGGTAGATGCGATCAAAGTTTATAACTACATTTCTCGCGAAGCCTATTTTGCGTTGGTGGATGAAGCAAAAAAACAGGGTGTCGATGTTGTTGGGCATCGCCCACTTGCGATAAGTGCAATCGAAGCGGCGCAACATCAAAAAAGTATTGAACATGCGCGATTTATTTTGCATGAATCTTTCACTGGCAGTGCAGCACTGCGCGAATCTGTTGCTAAAGGATTGTGGAACGAAGACCGGCGGCGAATGTTGGATGAACATGATCCACAAATGGCTAGCGCCATTTTTAGCGCGATGAAAAACTCAGGTACCTGGTATGTGCCTACACATCTCACCCGCAGGGTCGATGCTTATGGTGATGATGCCTTGATTTTGGAAGATCCCATACTGCGTTATTTGCATCCGTTAATGAAATGGCAATGGCTTGAAGATGTTAATAAGGTAATTAGTGAAGCACCGTCACCGGAGGCGCGGCAAACCTATCGCGATTTTTATCATAAAGGGCTTGAGCTAACGGGCGCAGCTCATCGCGCTGGGGTAAACGTGTTAGTAGGCACAGATTATATTGTTGCGGGAATAACCGTCCACCAGGAGTTGGAGCAACTGGTAATGGCAGGGCTCTCACCCGTTGATGCCTTGCGCTCTGCTACTGTGCTGCCAGCTGAATACTTTGGCTTACAAAAAGAATATGGTGGTGTTGCCGCTGGAATGAATGCTGACCTGATCCTGCTCAATAAAAATCCCCTCGAAGATATTCGTAATACGCAGAGTATT
>NZ_JBRFPI010000040.1:0-18087 GCF_053579595.1 Cellvibrio sp. | reverse complement strand
GTTTATCCGCCCATCCCAATCAAGAATCCCGCGCTGATGCCAAAGTGAATTTGCGCCAGAGCATGGCCTATTTGCAGCCCTATCTGTGGGACTTTAAAGGGCGGGTAATACTTGCGGTCGTCGCGCTGCTCGCCGCCAAGGGCGCAACCCTGGTAATGCCTTGGGCACTTAAACATATTATTGATGGCGTAGATCGCAGCCTCGCAACGGAATTGGCGCTGCCCGCTTTTTTCATTCTGTTCTACGGTGCGCTGCGTTTTGGCAGCGTTTTTTTTGGTGAGGTACGCGATGCATTATTCAGCCGCGTCACTGAACATGCGATGCGCAAAATCGGTTTGCGAGTATTCAACCATTTGCACTCGCTCGAACTGGCATTTCATCTTGACCGCGCGACCGGTGGTATCAGCCGCGATATAGAACGCGGTACCAATGGCATCAGTTTTTTAATGCGTTTTTTGATGTTCAATATTGTTCCTACGTTATTTGAAATCTTAATGGTGGCGATTATTTTTGCCGCTGCCTTTTCTATCTGGTACGCGGTTATCACCCTGGTTGCTGTGGCGATTTATGTGGTGTTTACGATTTACACGACTGAGTGGCGCAATAAATTTGTGCGCGAGGCGAATCAGGCGGATTCATCCACCAGCACCCGCGCGATTGATTCGCTGCTCAATTATGAAACGGTAAAATATTTTAATAACGAACAATACGAAGCCGAAACCTACGATAAATTTCTCGCCAATTGGGAAACTGCGAAATTAAAAAATCGCATGTCGCTGCTGGCACTTAACTCCGGACAGGCATTAATTATCGCGCTGGCGATGACTGCGATGATGTGGATGGCCGCACAGAGTGTGATCGATAAGGAAATGACGCTGGGTGATTTGGCGATGATCAACGCCTATATGATCCAATTATTTATTCCGCTCAACTTCCTCGGTTTTGTCTACCGCGAAATCCGCCGCTCGCTGACTGATCTGGAAAATATGCTGGCGCTGTTAAAACGCACCCCGGCAATTAGTGATAGCGCAGATGTGCAGCCGTTGCGTGTCAGCAAAGGTGCAATCCATTTCCAGCAGGTGGATTTTGGCTATCACGCCGAACGCCCGATTCTCAAACAGTTTAATTTGCAGATTCCGGCGGGCGCCAAGGTCGCGATTGTCGGTTCCTCTGGGGCGGGCAAAAGTACACTCTCGCGTTTGCTCTACCGTTTTTACGATATCAACTCCGGCAGCATCCAAATTGATGGTCAGAATATTCGCCATGTCACGCTGGACAGTTTGCGCCGCGCTATCGCCATAGTGCCGCAAGATACAGTGCTGTTTAATACCAGCATCCGCGAGAATATTGCCTATGGCAATCCACTGGCGAGCGATGAACAAATCGATCGCGCGATCAAAATGGCACATCTGGAAAACTTTATTAACAGTTTGCCGCAGGGCGACAAAACCCTCGTAGGCGAGCGGGGATTAAAAGTATCAGGCGGTGAAAAACAGCGCATCGCCATTGCGCGGGTATTATTAAAAGGCTCGCCAATTTTAATTTTTGATGAAGCCACCAGCGCACTGGATTCCAATTCCGAGGCGGCGATTCTTGCGGCTATGCATGAAGTTGCCAGCGGCCACACCACCCTCGTGATTGCTCACAGGTTATCGACAGTGGTAGATGCCGACCAGATTATTGTGTTGGATGCCGGCGCCGTTGTTGAGCAGGGCACGCACGCTGAATTGTTAGCGCAGCAGGGGAAGTATGCGCAGATGTGGACAATGCAGCTTCAAGATCAATAGCCAAAAATACGTCGGGGCGCCAAATGTGCGCATACCGTTTCAGAATTGCACCAATTAGGCATCCTGGGCTTGTTGTAACTCGGGTGCTTTTTGTAGCACAAACAAATTTAAGCGCCAAAAAAGAGCGCCCACCGCCTCCACTGCCTGTCTGATCTGCGCCAACACTTTCCCTGGCCCCAATCTCCCTATTAAAAAATTACTTGGCATAAGTTTCGCTAAGGCTCCTACACAGTGAATGATGGCACTGAGCGTTGGAGTTGTCTGGGCAAAATGGAACGCCTTGCAGTTGTGTGCAACTGCACTCATTTAATGGTGATAGGTGAACCAGATGTCGCAGAATATCGATAGTCAATACAAGCCTCGTTTTGATTTTGGAAAATACAAAGGCATTATTGTATCCGTTGCGTTATTTTTGTTGCTTGACGCATCTGTATTACTCTTCAATTTTTATGTCTCCTTTGAAATTGCCGATGACGCAGTAGGTGTAAACCTGGCTGGTCGTCAACGTATGTTGTCGCAACGTATGGCGAAAACATTATTTGTATTGGATGCATCGCGCGATGACCCTGCCGGTTTCAAAACAGCATTTGATGAACTGCAATTAAGTAAAGGGTTGTTTGATGAAACACTCAACGGTTTTATCAATGGCGGCGTGGTGCGCGGTGCCGGTAAAGAGGTGGTAACACTGGAGCCAGTTACCAATCGTTTGGGTAAAGACTCACTGCAAAATACTCTCTTGCTGTGGCAGCCTTATAAAAGTGCCGTCGAACAGTTAACGACCGACGTACAGAACAATCTTCCCTATGAATCTTCTTTAGTCGCTGCAGTGGCTATGGCGCGTACGCACAATTTGGCGATGCTCAGCTCCATGAATGATTTAACGGTCAGTCTTGAACAGGTAGCAGCATCCAAGGCGACGCGTTTGCGGATAATCCAAACAGTAGGCATCAGCCTCGCCATTATCAACTTCCTGTTTATTATGTTTCACTTTGTGCGGCAATTACGCGATAGCGATAAAGTCATTGAAAAAGCGCGCCGTGAGACTACGGAAATTCTGGAAACGGTTAACGAAGGCTTGTTCCTGATTGATAAGGATTTAATTCTGGGTGAGCAACACTCGGCGCGCTTGGTTGATGTATTGGGGCCACAGGAGTTTGCGGGGAAATCGTTCCAGGCATTGCTGGAAAATATTGTCAGCGAAAAAGACGCGGAAACCGCGCGTGGATTTATTGAGTTATTGTTTGACTCAAAAGTGAAAGAAAAATTGATCGGCGATCTAAATCCGTTGAGTTTGGTTGAAGTGAACATCGCACAGAGCAATGGTGGCTTCCTCACCAAGCATTTGCAATTCAGCTTTGCGCGCGCCTATCAAAAAGATGATGCTGGAACCCAGCAAATTTCCCATGTGTTGGTTACGGTGCTGGATATTACCGAACAGGTTAAATTGGAGCGCGCTCTTAACGAGAGCCGCAAACACAACGAGTCGCAATTGGAAATGATCACCGGGCTGCTGCACACCCATCCAGGCTTGTTGAAAGAATTTATCGCCAATAGCTTCAATTGTTTCAATCGTGTGAATAACATTTTACGCCAACCTGCCAAAACCACTCAGGCAGTGCGAGATAAAGCCACCAGTATTTTTCGTGAAATTCACAACTTCAAAGGAGAGGCTGCATCGCTCAAATTGGAATTTTTTGAAACTGCCGCCCACAAGATGGAGGACACTCTGGCATTGTTGCGCGATAAACGCGATTTGAGTGGGAATGATTATCTCGGCTTAACTGTGCAACTTGAAAGTTTGATCAGCTACACACAGCAAGTTGAACATCTCACCGAAAAACTCGGCCAGTTTGCAGTAGTGAGCAGCAATAGCCAGCGCCCGGTGAATAATAAACAAGTTACAGGCAGCCGCCGCAGCGATGGCTGGGAGCAGCTTGAGGATTTTGTGCAAAACATTGCCATGCGCAATGGCAAGATGGTCAAGTTGGTCGCCAGTGGCCTCAGCGAGATTGATTTGGATAGCGAGTATCAAAAAAAGCTAAAAGACATTTGTATCCAACTGCTGCGCAATGCAGTTGTGCATGGAATTGAAACACCGCGCGATAGGGAGCTTAGTGAAAAACCCATTGTTGGCCGCATCGATTTGCGCCTTGCCAAAGTATCTGAAACTGAAATGGAATTGACGGTAATGGATGATGGCCAGGGCCTGGACTATGACGCGATTCGCACCAAAGCGCTCAATTCAGGAAAATGGCCGGAAGATGAAATTGAATCATGGACCAATAAACATTTACTCGGTTTGATTTTCCACGAAGGTTTTAGCACAGCGGCAGAAATTAATAAAGACGCCGGTCGCGGTGTGGGAATGGAAGCTGTCATGAATCATGTACTTGCGCAGCGCGGAAAAATCAGTGTGTCCAGCCGCAGTGGCCGTCATTGTCGCTTTGTCATCACCTTGCCAATAGTACATGCCAATAGCAGCGAAGAAATTGCCGCCTGAAATCAATAAGGAAAATACTATGTTGTCACTGATGATTGTGGACGATTCCAATATCATCCGCCGCAAAATTGAACGCTGCAATGATTCGGATAAATTTCGCGTGGTTGCCGCTGCAGCCAATGGTGCTGAAGCGCTCGAATTATTTAAACAGACACGCCCACAAGTCGTCACTATGGATTTGACCATGCCGGAAATGGATGGCATTGCCTGCATCCAGCAATTGATAGCAATGGATTCAAGTTTACGGATATTAGTGATTTCTGCGTTATCGGATAAAGCCACAGGAATTGATGCGCTGAAAAAAGGTGCACGCGGCTTTTTATGCAAACCCTTTACGGATGATCAACTGCTGGAAGCGCTCACCGAACTCACCGAAGATTAAGGCTGGCCCATGTCACAAGAAACTTTGCAAGTATTTATCGATGGCGTAGTGCGCTATTTTCATCACACCAATGACAAGGATGTAAAAGTCGGCACACCCTATTTGGTTGAGAACAATAATCCCGCGGCTTACGATGTAACCGGGATTATTGGTATTTCCGGCCCCTATCGTGGCTGCGTGTATTTCACCGCGCCGCGCATTTTGCTTAAACATTTATTGCTCAGCATTGGCGAGTTGGATACCAGCAACGAACATATTTTTGATTTGGTCGGTGAAGTGGCCAACACCATTTCCGGCAACGCCCGCAGCCGCTTTGGCCACGAGTTTATGATTTCGGTACCGGTGATGATTGAAGGTGCTCCCAACCAGATCCATCTGCCGTCACAAATGCGCTCTTATGTCATTCCGGTTTACTGGAAGGCTTATCACGCGGCGGTAGTCATTTGCCTGGAGCAATAACACTGAATTACTGATTGGGGAATTGGGTGTTCAAATAAAGCTGCTCCACTTTTTCGCGCGCCCAAGGTGTTTTGCGCAAAAATTTCAAACTGGATTTCACACTGGGGTCAGCTTGAAAACAGCGAATGCTAATGAGTTTACCCAGTGCATCCCAGCCGTAGTGGTCGGCAAGACGGGTTACAATGGTTTCCAGCGTAAGGCCGTGGAGCGGATTATTTTTTTGTTCGGTCATAGTTTTATCCCGCAGGAATTGAATCCACTATTCTACGCTATTTTTAATTGCTGCAATCTGTTTGTCGCTATAGGCAAACCACAGCTGGCATATAATAACGCCCAGTACACCGCATAGCATCAGCAGTGAAAATGGCATAGCGGTGCCGGTATAGAAAAAAGCAAGCAATGGCCCTGCAAACGCCCCACTGCCAAAGCGCAGTGTACCCATTACCGCCGTTGCAGTGCCTGAGTTGTGCGGGAATTTCATTAATACCAGCGCATCGGTATTGGTTGATACCAAGGTAAGACCTGCCATTAACGGTGCAATGCTGCACACACTGAACCAGATATTCAATCCGAGAAAATTAAATATACAGAGCAAGAGTGCACTGGCCAACGCTAGCGCAACACCAATGCGCAACATCCGCAGCGAGCCAAGGCGCGTCACCAAGCGGCTATTGATAAAGTTGGCAAAAATCAAACAGATGACATTCGCACCAAACAATACACTGAATACTTGTTCGCTCACGCCAAAATAATTGATATAGATAAACGATACGGCAGTGATAAAACAAAAGAAGGCAAAAGAGCCAAACATCATGCTCACAATCAGCGGTCGCGCGAGTGAGTTAGAAAAAACAATTTTATATCCGCTAAAAAAATTCCCTGCCACTTTAGGCTGATCGCTAATAGGCTTGCCAATTTCTGGCAACCACTTCCACACTAATGCAAATATCAATGCACCATAAATCGCTAGTACCACAAAAATACTGCGCCACTCGCTCACCCACAATATTGCGCTACCTATGCTCGGTGCAAGCAGGGGCGCGAGCATCATTATCATCGATAAATAAGACATGCCTTTAGCGGTGTGCTCCTGATACAAATGCCGCACAAGGCCGGGCACTACCACTGTCGCCGCTGCACCGCAAAATGCTTGCAGGGCGCGCAAGAATAAAAAGTGGTTGATGTTATCGACAAACGCAAGCGCGACACTACAGAGTGTAAAACCGGTCAGACCAAAAATTGCTAGCGGTCTGCGCCCGAGTGAATCGGCTAGCGGACCAAACAGCAGCATACCTACACCATAGGCGGCGAGAAAAATACTGAGCGATTGCTGCACACTGCCAATATGGGCATTTAAGTCGTGTGCGATCTCGGGCATCGCAGGCAGGTACATATCTACGGCTAGCGGCGTAATAGCAATCACCGCCGCGAGCAGCACAATTAAAAACGGATGGGATTCTTTAGTCATAATCAGATCGCATTAACTAATAACGTTAATGCTACGCGCCCAACGGGGATTAAACGATGGGATAGCGCAAATGCAATTGCACTAAAAATTCGATCATTGAGTTTTAGCAGGCTGGTCGCAATTATTTTGCAGTTTGGTTATAGCATCGCTGTAAAGTGGCTGCAAAAGTTCTAATTGTTTATCGCCCAAATATTTGTGCGCAAATTCCCACGGAGGTATTCCGTTATTCCAATCACAGTAGATAACGGCGAGAGTGGCAAGGTTTTGTGCAACGGACGTTTTTAAATAAGGACGATAATTTTTTTCTTGTGCGAATGCCGCAAACTTATCCAATTCTGCGACATAAAATTCTGCAGGTTGAGTAAAACTGACTTGATGTACTCCCGCCTGCTCCAGAATCGCTTTTACATACATAGGTTTAAGTGCAGCTTGCGTTTGTGGCCAGTCTTCCAAATTAAAATTCCCGGTTTGCGCATAGGTATTTATCGCAAGCAGGGACAATAGGAGACACAGGATCGATAAGGTTTGGCGCATGAATAACACTCGTGATTCTCGGTGGGACAATACAAGAGGGTAATTATACTCGCAGACTCTGGCGCATCAGCAAACCCAATTGATTGACATTGATATAAAGGCGTGTAAACTGAGCCTCAGCTTGAAAGTACGTCTAATATTTATGCACCACATTTCGAAGTTCCAGTATAGTATTTCGTCCTGTTTACATAAGTAATTCCCACATTTCCAGCACAAACGCCCCTCGGGGTAAACTTACTTTTGTATTAATAGGTAACACTATGTCTAAAACTACTACTGGCACTGTAAAATGGTTTAACGAAGCTAAAGGTTTCGGTTTCATCGAACAAGAATCTGGTCCAGACGTTTTTGCTCACTTCAGCGCTATTTCTGGTTCAGGTTTCAAAACCTTGGCCGAAGGCCAAAAAGTTAGCTTCACCGTGACCCAAGGCCAAAAAGGCCCACAAGCTGAAAACATCCAAGCTATCTAATTATCAGATAGTTTATTAGCGGTGAAAACCGCTGATGTAACAGCTAAAAAGGCGAAATCTGCGGATTTCGCCTTTTTTATTGCCTGTCGTTTGACCTCCAGCCTGACAAAGGTCACCAGTCTGCAGCTCTAACCTTGTATTTAACTGCCGCTCCCCAATTGTTCCCTGAGCTTATTCATCCCAGCGGGAACTATAAATGTCTCTATCCTTACCTTCATCGGCTATTGCAACCCTGTCGCGTCGCCAGATTCTGCTCGATTTGCTGCGTCCTTATCGCATGCGAATAGTATTCGCCCTGATTGCTTTGGTAATTGCTGCAGCCTGCGTGTTGTTGATTGGCCAGGGCTTAAAGCAGGTTATCGATAAAGGTTTTGTTGCCGGTAGCCCGGAATTGCTCAACTATGCACTCTTGGGATTATTGGGAGTTATCCTGGTAATGTCAGTGGCGACTTACAGCCGTTTCTACCTTGTTTCCTGGTTGGGCGAGCGGATCACCGCCGATTTGCGGCGCCGGGTGTTCTCCCATCTACTGACCCTCTCGCCAGTTTTCTTTGAGCAAAACCGCACCGGCGATGTACTTTCCCGCCTCACCAACGATACCACCCAGTTAGAGACTGTAATCGGCTCCAGCGTATCCATGGCGCTGCGCAATGCTTTGCTGCTGTTAGGTGGCTTGGTGATGCTGGCAGTGACCAGTTTAAAGTTGATGGCATTGGTATTGGTGGCCATTCCCTTTGTGCTGGTGCCAATCATTGTGTTTGGCCGCCGCCTGCGCAAACTCGCGCGTGCGAGTCAGGACAGCGTGGCGGATGTGGGTGCCTATACCGATGAGGTCATCCATGAAATTCGCACAGTGCAGGCCTATGGTCATGAATCTGCAGCGGTTGAATCCTTCAATCACCGGGTGGAACAAACCTTCGGCACAGGTATTAAACGTGTTCGCCAGCGCGCGCTTTTAGTCGCAGCTGTTATTACCCTGGTATTCAGCGCCGTAGCCATGATTTTGTGGGTCGGCGGCCATGATGTGTTGGCCGGCAGTATCAGTGGCGGAGAGTTATCAGCCTTTATTTTTTACGCGGTGATAGTCGCCAGCGCCATGGGTACGATTTCGGAAGTGATCGGCGACGTGCAACGCGCTGCAGGAGCAACGGAGCGATTGGTTGAACTGCTGGCGACATCATCGGCATTGCCTGTGCGCGAAAATCCGCAAGCGTTACCAACACCTGCACGCGGTTTAGTAGAAATGCGCGCAGTGAATTTTGCTTACCCGACTCGTCTGGATTCGCCAGTGTTTAATGGTTTTGATTTGCGCGTAAATCCGGGTGAAAAAATTGCGCTGGTAGGGCCATCCGGTGCGGGAAAAACCACAGTGTTCCAATTGTTGCAGCGCTTTTATGATCCTCTGTCCGGTGAAATTTTGTTGGATGGTGTTGATTTAAAAAATGCGGATATCCAACAAGTGCGCGCGCGCATCGCACTGGTGCCACAAGACCCGGTTATTTTTGCCGCGAGCGTACGCGACAATGTTCGCTATGCGCGCCCGGACGCCAGCGATAACGATGTTATCGCTGCGTGCAGAGCGGCATTTGCGATGGAGTTTATCGAGCAATTACCGGAAGGCTTGGATGCCTATCTTGGCGAGCGCGGAGTGCGTTTATCGGGAGGACAAAAACAGCGCATTGCAATTGCACGTGCGATTCTCGCTGACCGCCCCATTTTGTTATTGGATGAAGCGACCAGTGCACTCGATTCCAATAGCGAACAAGCAGTGCAACGTGCGCTGGAAGTGCTGATGAAAAACCGCACCACCATTATGATTGCGCATCGCCTATCGACCGTTGTTAATGCAGATCGCATTCTGGTGTTGCAACAGGGGAAAATTGTTGCCAGCGGTACGCACACGGAATTATTGGCGAACAGTGATTTGTATCAGCAGCTCGCGCGTTTGCAATTTCAGTTGGATGCCTAACCAACATATCCAACACCTTTTGCCATCATCGCCGCGCAGAGCATGATGGCAATCACGGCGACCAACTCGATGTGAATTAATCGCCGAATCATGCTGAGTGTTTCTTCACTCACCTGCGGTAGCTGCTGTTGTTTCAATGCACCGCGCCAGGATAAAAATTTTACTGTTGGATAAATCGATAAAATTCCTACCAACAAAAAAAGTGATATTTTCACAATAAACGGCAGGCTGTGAAAATAAAAATCCTCACCCTTTTCAAAGTGCATTACCCGGCCAAATCCAATAACCAGAATCGCCACTGCTGCAATACCGTAAATTTGATCTACCCTCAGTAGTGATTGCGCGGTCCGCAAACTAAAAGGTTGCCGCAGCAGGATAACTTCATACGCGAGCGCAGCAAATAAGGTAAATGCAGCAAGATGGTGTAAGAACGCCATTAGCCAATTAGTAACAATTCCACTCATGTCGACTCCTCAAAGTATCTTCCCAAGCTGTTCCCGGATTAATTGCTAGACAGTGTGCGACGTGCAAATTGGGCACATCATGCAAAACCCCTCTGTATCTTGCGATAGACATTTGTCATTCGCAATTCATGAACTTTGTCAGTACTTAAATGTGAGTAATGACACCTGAGTTCTGCGCTCACCCTATTTATGCTGTAGCTTCCTTCGGGAATTGGCCCGATTCATTTGAGTAAGGAGATCCCTATGCGTATTAACACAGGTGTATTCGCCATTGCGGCCGCTATGACTGCCCTGCCAAGCTTTGCCCATGAGCTGACCTTGAGTGTGAATAATATCCAATCGGTCAAGGGTAACTTGTTGGTGGCGGTTTATGACAAGGAGGAACACTACACTGCCAATAGCAATTGGGTGGCCGCGAAACAGGTAAAAGTCTCAGGGACAACCATGTCATTGAATTTTGCCGATTTGCCCGCAGGCAATTACGCAATAAAACTGTTTCAGGATGAAAACGAAAACAACCAGATTGATATTGGTGCTAACGGAATTCCCACTGAGCGTTATGGTTTTTCCAACAACGGTGGTAGTTATGGCCCGCCGTCTTATGATGAAGCCAAAGTGGTGGTCGATAAGGCGACCCAAATAGAAATCCAACTGCGGTAACTAATGGTGACAGAGAGAAAGCGGCGCTAAAAAAAACGGCAATCCAAAAGGATTGCCGTTTTTTTGTCTCACACATTTTTACATCTGGCTAACTTGCAGGGGAGCCACAGGTAAATTTGTTTAATTAGTTACAAGCGCGAACCAGAGACCAGGCATTGGTCCAAGCCCAGCCAGTACCTGGCGCGTATGGGCCGCCAACGGTACACCAGCCAGCAACAGTACATTGATACTCACTGCCCGCGTTTTGTACTTTTGCACCAGCAGCGTAGCTCGCACCATTTACATAAGCAGGAGAGCTGCAGTTGCCGCCAGAAACAGAAGACGGAGCGCTTGAGCTAACAGCAGCACTCGAACGGCTGGATGAAGCTGGCGCTACGCTTGATGGAGTCGAAGAGGTGCTACCAGTACAGGCACCCAGATCAAGCCAGTAGCTGTATTGACCGCTGTTGGTGGTTGGATCGTTGCCTTGAGTCCAGTAGTTGGCTTGGTAACGCTTGCCATTGTGTTGCACTTGGGTTGGGTTTTGGTAAGCGATAGTCGCGTTCCATACACCTAGACCAGCACAGGTGTTGTTGGAGATGCTTGAACCAACAGAAGAGCTGGCTACTGAGGCTACAGAAGAGCTTGATTTTGACGATGAGGTTGGTACAGATGAGTTGTTGCCACCGGTGTAGTTAACATCGATACATTGGTAGAAACCTTCAGCCGAGTCTCTCTCCCAATCGCGTTGCCATACGCTGTACACAATGTGACGGCCAGTACGTGGCGGCATTTGTACGGTGTGGTAAGAGAATTGTTCCTGATCCGCTTTACCTGAATCGTGGATCAATACCAGGTCCGACCAGCGCAGCGGTTGTGCATGGTTGTAGCCTTCACGGGTAATGTAGTAACGGAAGTACATGGTTTTGTGGGCAGCGGTGTTAGTCCACACAAATTGCAATGGCCCTGCAGTCACATTGGTTGCTGGCCAGTCGGTGCGCGCCAGATCCATACCAAACAGGTTGGAACGGTTGGCGGAGCAGAGACGACCGTCAGGAATAAAGAATTCATGGTTATCGCGCACACCACCTACAGCCACTTCTTGTGGGGTGTAGAGACCGCCGTTACCGGCCGCTTTGGCTGCGATACAGGCTGGGTGCGTCGGGCTTTCGATACCGTTTTCTTTACATTGGATCACACGGCTTTTGGGTGATGATACATAACCGTGTGAAAACGCTTGGCTGGCTAGCAAGAGCGAGCCCAGTACGACAGCGGAAATACCGCAAGCTTTCATTGTCTTTTTCACTTTCAATCTCCGGGAAACTTATTGTTGGTTAGATGCCGGTGCGGCACCTTGGAGTGATGCTCGTTATCCATACATGCAAAGTGATTTGGCGTGGCGCCAAGATCATTCCATAGGGATCGAGTCTAAAATGACAACGTTGTATTGGCGAGTCCGACTTTCAGTTTGGAGGGTAATATTTTGCGATGAAGGTTTGATTTTTGGAAAATTTTCAGATGAAAACGAAATAAAAAGTTCGAATATTATCTTGGCGTCAAAATTATGTGCTTTTTTGCCGAAATGACAACGTGGGACTCTATCCCTCAGTGAGACAGCGGGAACACGCAGATAAACATACTGCCCTTGCCCGGCTCGCTGGTAATTTTCAACTCCGCCTCATGACGCATTAATACATGTTTTACAATCGCCAAGCCTAAACCGGTACCGCCGGTGCTGCTGTTACGACTGGCATCGACGCGATAAAAGCGCTCGGTCAAACGCGGGATATGCATAGCTTCAATGCCTGGTCCGTTATCGCTAACTGACACATAGAAGTGTTTCTGGTCCTGCCAGAGCAGCACGCTTACCTTGCCTTCATTAGGCGTGTATTTGATCGCATTGATAACCAAATTGGAAAAGGCGCTGTGCAGCTCTTTCTCATTGCCCAATAACAGCAAGGGCTTGGTGGTGTTGTTGCAGATCAGTGTCAGTTGCTGTTCTTTATCTTTGCTCAGCACTTCTGCTTCACTTTTGACGATGGTAAGCAGCTGCTCAATATTGATCGGTTTATGGTTGTGCCCCGCTTCGGTCGTCTCCAGCTTGGACAGCACCAGCAGATCGTTGATTAGCAGCGACATGCGCTTTGCTTGTTGTTGCATCTGTTGCAGGGGTTTATCCCAACTGGGTGTACTGTTGTTATCCGCAAGGGTTTCCACGTAACCGTTGATCACTGTCAGCGGTGTTCGTAATTCGTGGGATACGTTGGCGACAAAGTCTTGTCGCATCTTTTCCAGATTGTGCAGTTGGGTGACATCGCGCACCACAATCAGACGCTCCTGCTTGCCGAACGGAGTGATCTGGAATTGCAGATGCCTGGAGGGGAAGCGTGGCGAGGGCAACTCCAGCGGCTCCTCGAAATTGCCTTCTTCAAAATAGCTGACGAATTTGGGGTGACGGATAAAGTTGATCACCGATTGCCCCTGGTCTTTGGTGTGCAACGCCAGCATGCGGTGTGCTGCAGGATTCCAGAAGTCCAGATGGCCGCGCGCGTCGAGAATAATCAAGCCGTCTTTCAACGCCGAGCTAATTTCCTGGATACGGTTGATAACTGCTTGCAGATTGTCTTTCTCGCCCCGCTGGTCGCGCTGCAATTGGTAGATGTTGTCGAAAATCTGCCCCCAGATACCGCTCGCTTCAGGCGGGTGATCGGTTTCCTGGCGCAGCAGCCATTGGTTGAGGCGACGCATCTGCCAGAGCATCATCAGGATATAAATCGCACAGCCGATCAGCATCCAAAGCGCATAGTTATCGCTAAAGAAGCCAATCAAGCTGCAAATGGCGAGGATAATCAAAATACGCTGGAGTTCAGCGCTAAAACCTTTTAACAAGACCTAAACCTCGTGGCACATAGCAGTAGCAAGGTCGGGACTTCGTTGCGAGACCGTCTGCTGCATGGACGACCCACATGGATGTGGGAAGTGTCGGAGTTTGTAGGGAACAAACCCGACTGCTGCATTCGAGTTTACATAGAAAAAGTCACGACCTTGCTACGGAATTCAGGGGGATCAGGCTTCAATACGGGTAGAAAAACGATAGCCCGTACCGCGCACTGTCTGGATCAAATCTTCGTGGCCGTCGATAGTCAGCGCTTTGCGCAAGCGCCGGATATGCACATCTACCGTGCGCTCCTCCACATACACATTGCCGCCCCAGACATGATCCAGCAACTGGCTGCGAGTATAAGCCCTTTCCTGATGAGTGAGAAAAAACTCCAGCAGGCGATATTCCGTTGGCCCCATATCCACCGATTGGTTATTGATGGTCACGCGGTGGCTGGCCGGGTCAAGGCACAGGCCTTGCACCGTGATGGGGGCAGAGTTGATTTGCGGGTCAGCGCGGCGCAATACCGCTTTCAAACGCGCCACCAATTCGCGTGGCGAGAAGGGTTTGGTGATGTAATCATCAGCGCCCACTTCCAGCCCCTGGATCTTGTTATCTTCCTCACCCTTTGCGGTGAGCATGATGATCGGGGTGTTGGCGGTCACTTCATCGCGCTTCAAGCGGCGCGCCAATTCGATACCACTGGTACCGGGCATCATCCAATCGAGCAGGATCAGGTCGGGTTTTTCATCGATAATGATGCTGTGCGCATCCTGTGCGTTGCTCGCTTCCATGACTTGGTACTCAGCCATTTCGAGCGCCACCCGCAGCATATCGCGAATTGCGGATTCATCGTCAACGATCAGTATTTTGCGACCAGTCATAAGTGTTCTGCCTGAAAAAACCACGGGGCGCCCCACAGGTTTGTGAAGCTATTGTTGCAGCTTATTAAATAAGTTCAGTGTTACACATTTATGACAAGGTGCAGGATATTTGGCTCCTAGCGAAAACTATAGTCCATAACAATCCCGGCAAAGACTGCGACTCCCACCCAGTTGTTATTAAGGAACGCCTTAAAGCAGGCATCGCGCGCGCGAAAGCGGATCAGCCACTGTTGATAAATAAATAAACCGGCAGCGGCGACCAGGCCGAAGTAGTAAACAGTGCCCAATTCAAAGCGATTCCCAACCAGTACCAGTGAGTAGAGCGCCATGATTTGTAATACGCCAGTCATTAACCGGTCTTGCTCGCCAAACAGGATGGCGGTGGATTTAACGCCGATTTTCAGGTCGTCGTCGCGATCTACCATGGCGTAAAAGGTGTCATAGGCGACGGTCCAGAGAACGACCGATATGTAAATCAGCCACATTCCCTGATGCAATTCCCCCGCTTCTGCGGCATAGGCCATAGGGATTCCCCAAGCAAAGGCGGCGCCCAGTACCACTTGCGGCAAATGGGTATGACGCTTCATAAAGGGGTAACAGAAGGCAAGGAGCAAGCCGCCGACCGAGAGTTTGATGGTGAGCGGATCGGTAAACAGCACTAGCGCGAAGGCGATAAGGCAGAGTGAGATGAACAAACCAATCGCCTCGCGGCTGGATACGGCGCCTGTGGCCAGCGGGCGATCTTTGGTGCGCAGCACCTTGCCATCGATCTTGCGGTCAGCGAAGTCGTTGATCACACAGCCGGCTGCTCGCATCACTATCACCCCCAGCACAAAAATCACCAGATTCTTGGTGCTGGGCACGCCCTTGGCGGCAATCCATAAGCTCCAGAGGGTCGGCCAGAGCAACAGCAGTGTGCCAATCGGACGATCCATGCGCGTCAAGCGCCAATAAATGGCCGCTTTGTGCTTGAGTTGGGCGATAAAGTCAGTCTTTCCGCTGTTTTTCGCAGCACGTTTGATGATTTTTGCGGCATGGACATTCGCCCAGTCATTAGCTGGGGCGGTTGGCTGATCACTAGCATCAGGTGATATGGGGCCAACAGGATCTACTGACTGTGTGATCACTGCTGGATCCGGGACGGTAACTTTGGGTTTGCGCACCGCAGGTTTGGGGGTTGCTGCACCGGTTACTTTTTTTGGCGCTGTTTTGGGGACGGCTTGCTTGGCTTGATCGGGTTTGGTGGCTGCTGCAGCTGCGGATTTTTTAGTAACAGCATCGCTAGCAGCAGGTTTGGCGGCTTTCTTTGTCGCCGGTTTGGCAGCGGTATTAGGTTTGGCGCTAACGCCGTCTGTATCTGCACGTGCGACTTTTTTCGTCGCCGGTTTTTTGGGTGCAGCAACAGGGGGTTTTGCATCTTCGGGATTTGTCATAGCCAAAACGCCGTTTTATTAAGGTTATCGGGGCAAGTGTAGCGGGAGCTGGGCGGCAAAGGCCGGTAAAAATACTTCGCTCACCAGCAGCGGCTTCTGCTGCAGGTAAAACACCGAGCGGCGCCCCCAGAGTTGCTGGTTGCCAACCAGATCAGCGGGAGCATAGGCATGATCGCGGCTAATCCGCGCTACCGCAATGGCACTGCGTGTTAACTGTGGTTGACTGAACAAAAACGCACCCAGCGGGCGCGTGCCCTGCTTGCGCAAGTGCCGCAGTTGGCCGGTCAGGCTGGCAAGCGGCAAAATGCTGCGTGCAAATACCCAGGGTTCGCCATTGCCGCAGAGGATCACCTCGCGGATCAGTGCCAGAGCTGGCCGCTTCATCCCCAATACCTGACATTCATCCAAGCGCGGCAGCCCGATAATCTGCCGCACCAGTTGTACCTTGAACTGGCCACCGCTGCGGGCGATCAGGCGTGCAGTCAGGGAACCGCTATCCATCAGCCAATCTTGCATGGCCAGGCTTGGGCGTTGGCATTGGGCGATACGCGCCATTGGCTGCCATGACGGTGACGGCTGGGGCAAACCTGGCTCCTTTATCGATGTGAAAAAATAGGGCGATGGGGATGAATGGGGCAGCAGTTTATCAGCTTGCGTTCTATCGGGTACGGGATTGTGTACGGAAATCCTATGTGGAAAAAGCCGGTGCAAGTCTGCCGCAAACAGGTTATTGCAGGTAAACTCCCTGACTTATCGCTAAAAACCCAGGAGAGAAATCATGCATAAGACCGACATAGTAGTAGCACTGGCGAATAATACCGACCTCGGCGTCAACAAGGCTGACCTGGTGGTCTCTGCCTTTATCGAGCAGATCACCAATGCGTTGAGCCGCGGCGAATCTGTCGCCCTGCTTGGTTTCGGTACTTTCAATGTGAGCGCCCGCGCAGCGCGCGAAGGACGCAACCCACAAACCGGTGCGACAATCCAAATAGCCGCCAGCAAGACGGTGACTTTTAAAGCCGGCAAGGGCTTGAAAGACGCTGTCAACGATTAAAATTTTGCCCCATTGCGGCAGGCAGCTGCCGCCCCCCATTAATCACACCGACCACACAATAATTCCAAGAGGTTTCCCGCATGACGCTAACCAATAAAATTTTACTCGGTATGGTGCTGGGGGTGCTGGTGGGGGTAGCCCTCAATCTGGCACTGGGGCTAAATGAAACTCATGCGGTAGCGACCACGGCGACTGGACAATGGATTCAGGTTTTTGTCGTCAATGGCTTGCTGGATACCATTGGCCAGATTTTTGTAGCATCGCTGAAGTTATTGGTAGTGCCGCTGGTATTTGTATCACTGGTGTGTGGTGCAGCATCACTTGGTGGGCATAACCGCATGGGTGCGCTGGCGACCAAAACGGTTGTGCTCTATTTATTCACCACCGCCATGGCCATTGCGTTGGCAATGGGTGTGGCGACCCTGGTGCAACCGGGGGCAGGAGTAGATATGGCGTTGGCCAGCACCTATGCCCCACCACCCGCCCCCTCAATCAAAGAAACCCTGATCAATATTTTCCCCAGCAACCCGGTGCAGGCCATGGCCGAAGGTAATATGTTGCAGGTGATCGTATTTTCCATTTTGTTTGGTATCGCCATCTCGCGCACAGGCGGCGAGATCGGCAGCAACATGCGCACTTTTTTTGAACATCTCAATGAAGTGGTGTTGAAGATGATGATGTTGCTGATGCAGTTGGCACCCTACGGCGTATTTTGTCTGCTCGCGAAATTATTTGCCAGCATCGGATTTGCAGCGATCATCGATTTAGCTAAATATTTTTTCACGGTATTGCTTGTGCTTTTACTGCATGGTTTTGTCGTGTATGGAACCATGTTGAAAGCATTGACCGGATTGAGCCCAATTATTTTTTTCAAAAAGATGTGGAAGGTTGCCGTGTTTGCATTCAGTACCGCATCGAGCAACGCCACCTTGCCGGTGACTATGCGCACCGTTGAACACGACCTGGGTGTCGATAATAAAATCAGCAGTTTTTCAGTCCCTTTGGGCGCAACTATCAACATGGATGGCACCGCCATCATGCAAGGTGTCGCCACTATTTTTATTGCCCAGGTTTACAACATTGATATAGGTGCAGCTGGTTACCTAATGGTGATATTAACAGCAACACTCGCTTCTATTGGCACTGCTGGCGTTCCCAGTGTG
>NZ_JBRFPI010000039.1:0-18357 GCF_053579595.1 Cellvibrio sp. | reverse complement strand
AGCCTTGCGGAATTACCGGTTTTAGTCGCAGCGATCAGCCAATTGCCGCGCTTACGCTTGCGCGGGCTGATGGCAATACCCGCCGCGACCAACAATCCCGCGCAACAGCGCGCCGCTTTTGCTAAATTGCGCAGCGCACTCGAATCGTTAAACCTGCAGGGTTATGGGCTCGATTGCCTGTCCATGGGCATGTCGGGCGATATGGAAGCGGCGATCGCCGAAGGTGCGACCTTTGTGCGGGTTGGTGCGGATATTTTTGGCGCTCGCCCTAAAGCGAGTGCGGAACAATAATTTTTTAACCTTAAGGGTTTACTGTGAAAACATCCAAGATTGCATTTATCGGCGCAGGCAATATGGCCAAGGCGATTATCGGTGGCCTGCTCGCCGAAGGTTTTACCCGTGCGCAAATCAGCGCCGCTGGCCCACGCATGGAAACGCTTACTAAGGTGGCTGATGAATTCGGTATTGCGGTCAGTACCGACAATGCCGCGACTGCTGCTCATGCCGACGTTGTTGTGCTCGGGGTAAAACCGCAAATGCTGAAAGAAGTTGCGCTCGGTTTGCGCGAAGCCCTAGCAAATAAGCCGCTGATTATATCTGTCGCAGCGGGTATCACCACGGCGAGTATTGCGAGCTGGTTGGGAGAGGATCAGGCCATCGTCCGTTGTATGCCTAATACGCCATCACAATTGCGCGCTGGTGCCAGTGGTTTATATGCAAATTCACTGGTGAGTGACGATCAAAAATCGGCCGCCAATTCGATTCTCGGTGCAGTGGGCATTGTGCAGTGGTTGGATGATGAAGCTTTATTAAATCCAGTCACCGCTGTTTCCGGTTCTGGCCCTGCTTATTTCTTTTTATTGATGGAAGCGATGATCGATGCGGGTGTTGAGCTGGGTTTAACACGCGAGTGCGCCGCCGAGTTGACCTTGCAAACCGCGCTGGGCGCAGCCATGCTCGCCAAAGACAGTGAGTTTGATGTGGCTGAATTGCGCCGCCGGGTGACTTCGCCCAAAGGCACTACAGAGCAGGCGATTCTTTCATTTGAGCAGGACAATTTGCGTGCAAGCGTACTAAAAGCCATGACCGCTTGCTCCAATCGCGCCGTGGAATTGTCCGAGCTGTTAGGCAAGTAATCGATTTTGCGCGCAATTTTTTATTGAAAATTATCACCGGAGATATCCATGTTCGCCAATATTTTGCATTTGATTGTTTATAGCTTGATGTCGCTGTTCCTGGTGATTGTGATTTTGCGTTTTTTACTGCAATTGGTGCGCGCCGATTTTTATAATCCCGTTTCGCAAGCGATTGTCAAAATCACCATGCCGCTGTTAAAACCGCTGCGCAAATTTATTCCCAGTGTGTTGGGGATTGATACGGCCTCTGTGGTGTTAATAATTCTGGTGCAATTGTTGGCTACGGCAATCCTGTCCACCATTATGGGCGCTCCTGGGCTGATCCTGAATCCGCTTCCGCTAATTCTCTGGGGTTTGGTTGGCGCGCTCACTATTGTTTCCAGCATCTTTTTCTGGTGCATGATCATCAGCATTATTGGCAGTTTTGTCGCGCCTATGAGCCATCACCCACTGCTCACCCTCGCCAATCAAATTATCGATCCTCTCGCGGCACCCATCCGCAAAGTGATTCCGCCATTGGGCGGGGTGCTGGATATATCGCCGATTATTATTTTGTTGGGTTTAAAAATTGTGGATATGTTAATTGAGCGTCTCGCCAACCTTGTCGGTGTCTACCCGCAATTGGTACTGGGTTATTGGTAATACCGGAGTGCCCATGTACGCCGTTATTTTTCACGCTGAAATCGCGCAACTCGACGACGAGTATTTTGCAACCGCCAAACAGATGCGCGAGTTGGCGATGACGAACTACGGCTGCCTCAATTTTGTCGCGACTACCGAAGGGAATCGTGAAATAGCGATTTCCTATTGGCCGAGCCTCGAACACATCAAGCACTGGAAACAAAATTCTGATCATCTGCAGGCGCAACAGCAGGGAAAGTCACGCTGGTATAAATCCTACAAGGTGGAAGTGGTTGAGCTGTTACGAACCTACGAGTCAACTTTCTCCCGTTAATGTCTATTTGAGTTTTTTCTAGACTAATCTCCTCTTACCGGTTGGCTAATTTGCCAACTCATTAAAGTTTTATCTGAAATCTGAATCCAAAACCCATACTCGCCCGTAGAGCAATTGAACTGGCCCAATTCTGTCGGAGCGCAGGGGCCCCAAAGCAACCATAACAACGAGAATTCCTATGGACCCGAATCACGATTTTCTCCATCTGCTCAGCGCCACCGCGCAGGGCGACCGGTTAGCATTTGCCGATTTGTATCGCCAAACGGCGGGCAAGCTCTACGCAATTAGCCTGCAGATGTTGCGCCGCCGCGATTTGGCAGAAGAGGCAGTGCAAGAAGCCTTTGTGCGCATTTGGCACAACGCGGGCGATTACCAGCAGGAGAAAGGCACGGTGCTCACCTGGATGATCAGCATTGTCCGCTACCGCGCGCTCGATATGCTGCGCGCCACCAAGAGCCGCCGAGAAACGGGCGACGAAGGTTTGGAAGAGGCGCTCGATGAGCAGTCTCCGGAGCAGGAACTCTACGAGCAGCGTGACCGCGTGCGCATCGACCGCTGCATGGATCGGCTCGATGAAGGGTCGCGCCAAGCAATAGAAATGGCCTATTTTCGCGGCCTCACCCACATGGAAGTGTGCGATCAGATGGAAACTCCCCTGGGTACCATCAAAACCTGGATCCGCCGTGGTCTGGAACGTTTAAAGAGGTGTCTTGAATCATGAATTATTTAACCGAAGAACGCCAAAATGCCCTGTCTTCCGAATACGTATTGGGCAGTTTGCACGGCCCCGCACGGGTCCGTTTCCAGCGGCTGTTGATGCAGCACAACAGCATGCGCCACACCCTCTGGCGCTGGGAAAGCCGCCTGAACGAGTTGGGCACAGCGCTGCCAAATGCTCAGCCAGCGCCGGAAGTTTGGGAGCGAATCCAGTCCCGTTTGGGATTTACCACCGCGACACCAAATGCGACCAATGTGGTGACCTTGCCGCTACGCAAACCGCGCGGGCTGCAATGGCTCGCCGGTTTATCAGCCGCTGCTGCAATCCTGATGGCAGTACTGCTCGTCAATCTGCAACCGGTCGAACCCTTGTTGCCCGGTCAGATTGCCGTTGTACAAAGCGAAAAAGCCCAGGCGCTTTGGCTGATCGAATTGCGTGAAGATCAACTGCTGGTTACCGCCACCGACAAATTCAAAGCACTGGATAATCAGGACTACGAATTGTGGATGGTCGCCGCCGATGGTCGCCCACCGATTTCATTGGGCCTGTTACCCAAACAGGGCAAGTTGAGTTTGCCACGCTCTGTGTTGTTTGATCAGGTGCAAGTGGCGGCCCTCGCGGTGAGTCTGGAACCGCTGGGCGGATCGCCCACTGGCCAGCCGACGACCGTGTTGTACACGGCGGAATTGGTGGCGATGTAATTAGATCATCTGAGTTTGTACGATTGTTGAACCCCGCCCGGTGCGGGGTTTTTTATGCCCGCAAAAAAACTATTTTCGATAAATAACAAAATAATCATAAAAAGTTGAATCCAAAACCCAGGTTGAGCCGTTTGGTGTTGTGTTAGTCACATAAACCCAAGGAGTCAACGATGAAACATAATTACCTATCGGCCGTTATCGGCACCCTCTGCGCGAGCTTGCTCGCCACTGGCAGTTTTGCATCCAGCCACCGCGAAGCCCCGAATATCACCCGTTCACCCGCTTTGGATTCCACCGATTTTTATGCCTTTAACAGTTACGAATCCGGTCGCGCTGATTTTGTCACTTTGATCGCCAACTATATTCCGCTGCAAGATGCTTACGGCGGGCCCAACTATTTTGCGATGGACCCGCACGCGGTTTACAGCATCCACGTGGATAACACCGGCGATGCAGTAGAAGATCTCACCTTTGAGTTTCGCTTTAGCCAGGCGCTGGCCGGTGGCGAAGGCGTGAAGCTCACCGTTGGGCCGGAGGGCAACAGCCCCTCGGTTGCTGTGCCGTTAAAAAATGTGGGTGGTGTTACTGCGACTGATATGTCCGCTGTGAATTTCAGTGAAAGTTACAGCATTAAACTGCGCAGCGGTGATCGTAAAACCGGTACGCGTACCGATGTAGCAATGGCGTCGGGTATGGGTACAACGTTTAAAAAACCGCTCGATTATATCGGCAATAAAACTTTTACCTCACCTGCGGTTTACGCAACTTACGCCAACAGTTTTATTTACGAGATTGCGATTCCCGGCTGCAACACCAACGGTAAAGTGTTTGTCGGCCAGCGCAAAGATCCCTTTGTCGTTAACCTCGGCAAAACATTTGATTTGGTAAATTATGTTCCAGTCGAAGGTGATAGTGCACCGGGTGCTGGTGACGGTGGTGGCTTCCCCGGCGGTATTACGCAATCGGCAATGAATGATGATTTGCTCGATAAAAATGTCACCGCGATTTCGCTCGAAATTCCCAAAAGTTGTCTGGTGGGCAGCGGCAATGGCGTAATCGGTACCTGGACTACCGCGAGTTTACCGCAGGCGCGTATTTTAAATCCGCAGGCATCATTTAATAAAACTGAAGTGAATGGTGGTGCACTTACACAAGTGTCGCGCTTGGGTAATCCACTGGTGAATGAATTAGTGATCGGATTAAAAGACAAAGATCGCTTCTCCGTCGCCGAACCAAAAAATGATGGCCAGTTTGCCGATTACGTAACCCATCCATCGCTGCCGGAATTATTAAATATTTTATTTAAAGATGCAGTGAACACCACGCTCGGTGCAAATCTTCCCACTCTGGCACCAACCAATTTCCCGCGCATGGATTTGGTGACTGCTTTCTTAACCGGCTTCCCCGGCGTTAACCAATTAAAAACCGTTACACCTTCGGAAATGTTGCGCTTGAACACCGGCATTGCCGCAACAGCACAAATGCAACAGTGCGCATTCGGTGTTGCCGGAAATGATCTTGCCGGTTTCCCGAATGGCCGTCGGCCTGGCGATGACGTAGTGGATATCGCTTTGCGCGTGGTGATGGGACGTTTGTGTTATCCAATTCCTATTGGCGGTGTGGATACCGATTTGGGTTTGTGTAAACCCGCCGATGCCAACGTGGGTAATGTTCCCTTTACCGATGGTGCACCACTCAACGCCAGCATGATGAAAAACATGTTCCCCTATTTGGCCGATCCATTGGCCGGTTCAAATTAAGGAGATGGAAATGAAATTTTTATTTCTTGCACTTCCCGTCAGCATCGCGGTGTTACTCAGTGCGTGCGGTGGCGATGATAAAAAAAAGCCACCCAAAGTTAATACACCACCCACAGCAATGAGTACCAGCATCAGCACCCAGGCGGATACACCCGTGACCGGCAAATTAATGGGCAGCGATATGGATAAAGATGCGCTGAGTTTTGCAGTGTCATCGCAACCGGCGCAGGGCACGCTGGCATTGCAAAGTGATGGTTCATTTACCTATTTACCTAATGCCGATGTCACGGGAATGGATCAATTTACCTTTAGCGTTTCTGATGGCAAAAGCACATCCATGACCGCGATGGTTAACATCACCATCGATCTGCTCGCAGTCAATATGGGTGAGTACACACGCAAGGCTTACAACCAAATGGAAAGTGATACACCGCTATCGCTCAACACCCGTGTGGTTACTCAGGATGTCACCGACGACGAAGCGGCCTTTGATGATTTGCTAGCGCAATAAAAGAGAAACATTGTCGATTAACGCCCGCAATGGATGGCGGGTTTTTTCAAATATCAAACATCTATAAAAATCGACTTAGCGTTAAACATGAAATTTATTGAACAGCTGAATTTGCAGCGGGTAATAACAATGAACAGATTTTTACCGATAGTATTTCTGTGGGGTATTAGCTGCTGCGGAATTATCTTTGGCAGATACGCATACGCCGAAGCTTACACTCCCACCGAGCCTGATCAGATTATTGCGCAGTGGAATACAACTCCCTCTGAGACTTTGCGGGTATTGCAAATTCAGCAGCGCTTGCAACCTGAAGATTCAAATCGTGTTGTGCAACTGGCAAACGAGTATTTAGAGCAGGCGGCACAACCCGGTCAATCGCGCCTATATGGCGTAGCAGAAGCATTGTTGAAACCGCTGATTGAAAACAATACCAATGACTTATCGGTGTTGCTTGCTTGGGCACAGGTGCAACAACATCAACATCGATTTACGCTTGCGCAAGAAGTCCTGCAAAAAATTCTTCTACAACAGCCTGACAATAACACTGCCAATTTGCTTAACGCTCGGTTGCATTTAATTCAAGGCAATGCAGTCTCTGCACAAGCAGCCTGCATGCGCCTATTAGGTCACACGGATTTATCGACGCTCAGCGCGTGCTCGCTGGAAGCGCGCAGTACTCTCGGCGACAAAGAATTGAGTGAAAGTTACACACAGTTGCAGCAGATAGTCAGTACGCAAGGTTTGCCTGACGATGAGCGTCAAATCTGGATACTACAGATACTCGCTGATATGGCGGTACGTCTACAACAACCACAAGCAGCGCTCGATTTTTTAAACCAAATCAAATCCAAAAATTCACTTAGTGTGTGGGTGCAATGGGCCGATACGAATCTCGCTCTGCAAAATAATCAAATTGTCATTGATGCATTAACACCCTTGGTCAGCACCAGTTCGCAAGCGGATGATTCGCTACTGGTGCGCCTTGCGATTGCTGAGAAAAAAATCGCACCTACCACTTACTGGCAAACACAAGTGCGTGAGCGTATCGCACTACGTGAACAGCGGGATGATCAAGCGCACGCTGCCGATTTGGCCATTTATTATTTGGATATTGCGCCTGACGCGAATAAAGCCTTGCACTGGGCCGAACGCAATTGGCAGCAAGCGCGCGAAGCGAGCGATAAACATTTACTTATACGTGCCCAGCAAGCTGCGGGTGTAGCTGCCGTCACTGAAAAGGCGGGAGCATAAAGATGCGTATACTCAAGTTGATCATTTTTATCCAACTAATTATTTTTTCTGCGTTCTTATCTGCGCACCAACTCAGTACGGCTTACGCCAATCTGCAAATCAACGATCAGGGTTTAATAACCGGGGAATGGCAAGTACGGCTTTATGATCTTGAGCAGGCCATAGGTGTGGATATCGATGGCGATGGAAAATTGCGCTGGAAAGAGTTACAAGCGCGCGCCGACAGCGTGCATCAATATCTTGCCAGTCAGCTATCGATTCACCGCGCTGATAGCACCTGCACATTGTTATTAAGTGATGAGTGGAAAATCGATTCCCATTTTAGTGAATCCTATCTGTTGATACCGCTGCGTGCCCAATGCGCTTTGACCGGTACTATTCGTGTTAATTACAGCGCATTTTTTAAAGAAGATGCTGAACATAAATTATTGCTGAATCTACGCAGCGATTCTGCCACCAGCAGCCGCGTACTCAGCGACACCCAGCGCAATATTGATTGGGATGCCGCCAGCGGTAATGTCTGGAAAACACTGGGCGAATTTATTTATCAGGGCATGGTGCATATCTGGATTGGTATCGACCATATTTTATTTTTGCTATCGCTAATGCTGACCTGCGTGCTGGTTCGGCGCGGCAACCAATGGTTTGCACAAGCCAGTATAAAACGCATCCTAATCAATACCACCTGGATAGTCACGGCATTTACGCTCGCCCATTCCATCACGCTTAGCGCGACCGCGTTAGGTTTAATTCAGTTCTCCAGCCAATGGGTAGAAGTGGGCATTGCCATGTCGGTAGTTCTGGTTGCGCTCAACAATATTTATCCACTGGTTACGCGATTGGGTTGGCTCACCTTTGGATTTGGTCTGCTGCACGGCATGGGCTTCGCCGGAGTATTGGGTGAATTGGGGTTACCAGCAGATCAACAACTGCTCACGGTATTGGCATTTAATCTTGGCGTGGAGATAGGGCAAATGGCAATTGTGTTGCTGTTACTACCGCTATTTATTTTTGTGCGCAACCAAATTTGGTATGCACGTTATGCCCTTACGGGTACATCGATAGTGATTGCATTAGTGGCGTTGCAATGGGTAGTCGAACGTTGGATTGGTTAAGGACATTATGATGCGTATTAACAATAGTTTGGCCGGTTATTATTTTGCTTTAAGTGTTACGCCTTTGGTAGTGAATGGTTCGGCAAATGCAGCCCAGAACAACACTGAAATGTTGTTGGTAGAAAATGTGGTTGTTTATGGCTACCGCACTGATTTATTGGGTACCAGTATTGCCGCCGCAGAAGGCGTGGTCGGCAGCGCCGAAATTGCCGCGCGGCCGGTATCGCGCACCGGTGAAATTCTGGAATTTGTACCCGGCATGGTGGTTACCCAACACAGTGGTTCAGGCAAAGCCAATCAATATTTTTTACGCGGTTTTAATCTGGATCACGGCACCGACTTTGCCACTTCAGTTGACGCCATGCCAATTAATATGCGCAGCCATGGACATGGGCAAGGCTATACGGATTTAAATTTTATTATTCCTGAATTTATTCAGGATATTCAGTATCGCAAAGGTCCTTACTACGCTGAAGTGGGCGATTTTTCCGGCGCGGGCGCCGCACAGTTTTCGCTAAAAAATACTCTCGCTACTGGCGAAGTCAATTTTACTGCAGGTGATTTCGACTATCGGCGTTTATACACCGCAACGCAACTTGAACTGGATTCAGGGCGTTTGCTATTTGGCCTAGAAGCGCAGCGCTACGCAGGCCCCTGGACAGATATTGATGAAAACGTACACAAAACCAATCTGCTAGTGCGTTATACATCGCAAATTGGTGGTGGTGAACTTTCATTGACGGCGATGGGCTACCGCAATCGCTGGAATGCGGCTGATCAAATTCCCCAGCGCGCGGTTGGGCAAAATATTATCGATCCTTTAGGTTCACTGGATACTGATGTAGGCGGCGATTCCAATCGCTACAGTCTGTCAACGCAATGGGTGAATCCGAATTGGTCAATGAGTGCCTATATTGTCGATTCAGATTTAAATCTATTTTCCAATTTTACCTATTTTTTGGATGACCCCATCAATGGCGATGAATTTGAACAAGTGGATGACCGGCAATTGCTCGGAGGAGAAGTCGTACGCAATTGGCAAATAGATGTTGCTGGAAAATCGGCAACACAGAAAATCGGCATTCAAATTCGGCACGATGCTATTGATGAAGTGGGTTTATTCAAAACCCGTGCGCGCAATCGGTTGTCAACTACCCGTGTTGATGCGATTGATGAAACATCGCTGGCGCTTTTTGCACAGAATGACATTCAGTTAACTGAGAATATCCGTACACATCTGGGTGTGCGCCATGATTATTTGCAAGTGGATGTACGCAGCGACCGCGCACAAAATTCTGGCGATGCAGCTGATGGCATCACCAATGTAAAAGCGGGCGTGAGTTACAATGTTAGCGATAATGTTGAAACTTATTTTAATCTTGGGCAGGGCTTTCATTCCAATGATGCGCGCGGTGCAACCATTGTTATTGATCCGGTTTCGGGCGAGTTAAGTGAGCCGGTCGATTTATTATCCCGCTCGCAAGGTGCGGAAGTTGGTGCGAAATTATTCGATAATAATCATTACAGCATTTCCACATCGCTATGGTATTTAGCACTGGATTCGGAATTATTATTTGTGGGCGATGCGGGCAATACCGAGGCAAGCCGCGCATCGGAACGTTCCGGAATTGAAATCGCCAGTTACTTCTGGTTTGCCGACGGTTGGAGCATTGATTCGGAATTGGCCTGGACGCGTTCGCGGTTTACCGATAATCAATTGGACGAAGGCAAATATGTGGATGGCTCCCTGCCGTTTGTCGCAAGTGCGGGGATTAGTTACGCACCGGCGCAAACCGGTTTCCACGGCGTTTTGCGCTACCGGCATTTTGCCGCGCGGGTGCTGGATAGTTTCGCGCAGCAGGAGGCGGGGGCGACTAGCCTGGTGAATCTCGGCTTGGGTTATCGCTGGGCGCAATGGTCGGTGGGGCTCGACATCCTCAACCTGTTCGAGAGCGCCGATCACGATATCGATTATTTTTACCCGTCCCGGCTCCCCTCCGAGGCAGATGAGGGCGTTGAAGATTTGCACTTCCATCCGGTTGAACCGCGCAGCCTGCGTATCCGACTACAAGCCGCTTTCTGATAATCGCCCCATTACTCTTCCCACAGTAGATACCACCCGGTGTGCAAGTTGGCATTCCGGTGCGGTATCGCTTGGCGTCAAATGTTTCACAAAGTAGCAATCCCCTGCCTTTTAGCCCGCTGAAGTGACCACTCACTGCTCAAGATCTAGCCACTGGCGTGCTTTTCCGCTTTAATGACCGGACAACAATAATTAATTAGCCATCGGCTGGTTATCGCGGTCAGTTATTAAACAATGCAAATAACGCCAGATTCGCTATTTTGAGAGTATTGCTATGGACATAAGATCCCTGCACCGCCAAATGACGCATTACAACCGCTGGAAACGCCAGCTGGATGAACGTTTGCAGCGATTTGAGCAGTGGAGCCAGCAGCACGATATGTCCGGCGCGAATATGGGCAAGACCTTGCAGCGGGCACGCCAGTTATTGCGCGGCGAAAGTTTTACCATCGCCTGTGTAGGCGAGTTCTCGCGCGGTAAAACCGAATTAATCAATGCACTGCTGTATACCGGAGGTGGCCGTCGTTTACTGCCATCGCAACCGGGGCGCACGACTATGTGCCCTACCGAAATCTTTTGGGACGCCCACCAACCCACCAATTGTGTGCGCCTCCTGCCGATCGAAACCCGCCGTACCAATACCAGCCTGCAAAGCTTCAAACGCATCCCGCAAAATTGGGTGGCGATTCATTTTGATGCGCAAGACCACGAGCAGACCCGCGCCGCGATCAATCAAGTTTCGGCCAGTAAACAAGTCAGTGTGGCCGATGCGCTTAAATTGGGTTTTGCACAGGATGAGTTGGGCGAGCGCGACGAGAACGGCATGGTTACTGTGCCCGCCTGGCGCCATGCGCTTATCAGTCTGGATCATCCGCTGCTACGCCAGGGCTTGCGCATCGTTGATACGCCCGGCTTGAACGCGCTGGGCAACGAGCCTGAACTCACGTTAAAAACCCTGCCCGATGCCCAGGCGATTTTGTTTTTGCTCGGCGCCGATGCGGGTGTCACTGCGAGCGATATGGAGATCTGGCGCGAACATATCCAGGTATTGCGCGATAACAACTGCACCGCGGTAATCGCCCTGCTCAATAAAATCGACAGCCTCTGGGATGACCTCACCCCGGCGCAAGAAATCGAAGCAAACGTCAACCAATTGCGCCAGCTCACCGCGCGCCAATTGAATTTGTCGCCCGAGCACGTGGTGGCGCTGTCCGCCAAACAGGGCTTGCTCGGCAAAGTCGGACGCAACCAGGCGCAATTGGCGCGCAGTAATTTTCCGCAGCTGGAACGCATGCTGGCTGAATGTGTGATGCGCAACCAGCAGCAGATTATCGGCCATCGGTTAATTGGCGACAGCTATGCGATGGTGATCAACGCGCGCAACAGTTTGCAGCGCCGCCTGGGTGACTGTGAAAAAGAATTGGAAGAATTGCGCGCGGTTGCACCGGAGGCGGCGGGCGATAAATTGACCGAGCTGCGCGATACCATCCGCCGCACCCATCACGAATACCACAAGCAGGCGCTGTCATTGCGCACCAGCCAGCGTTTGTTGGAATCGCAAAAATTATCGCTGCTGGGGCCCATCAGCAGCGGCCTGCTGGAGCAGCAAATCGCGGAAGCCCATGCAAATCTGGCGCAGAGTTGGACAACCGTGGGATTGGCGCGCGCGATCGGCAAATTTTTTGATGATGTAGACAGCAACCTGCGCCATCTCGAACGTGAAATCGAGCGCTGCAACAGCGTACTCACCTCGATTTACGAGCGCCCCGAACAGACAGTGACGGGCGACGATTTGATCATGCGCCACTTGTTGAAAATCCAGAAGCAGCGCCGCCAATTGCGCCAGTTGCATACCCGCGCCGATGATTTCCGTAAATCCCTGAGCGCAGTATTCACCCATAAAGGCGCTTTGATTAGCCGCTTTATCAACACCCTGGTGCAGGAGGTGCGCGCGGTTTATGTCGATTTAAACCAGCACATCCATCACTGGATGCAAGAGGCATTGGCGCCGCTGTTCCATCACAACCAATACCAAAAACAATTGCTGGAACACCACATGCTGCGCCTCACGCAATTGCAAACCCAGCGCAACAGCCACAGCGAACAACTGGAAGTGCTGCAGACCAATATTTACCAATTGCAGACCGCGCTGGGGAACATCGAGCCGCTTTATAAAGAATTACTGACGACGCCACTGGAGCCGGAATTGATGGCGGATGTAGAGCAGAAGGAGTCGGTAACAGCGGGAGCGCAAGTGGTATCGATTAATCAGCTGCGTACTCGAAACCATTAAATTCCCATGTGCCCATGTAAGCCGATAATGCTTTCAGTTTTTTTGAGGAAAATTTCTCATTTATATAGATTTCAATGCCAGAGTCATTTATAAAGTGAATGCCTCCCAGTAGCAAACTCTGGGAGCGGGTGATACTTAATAAATTACAAGGGATATCTTTATGAAACTGAAAGCTTTAGTTACCGGTTTAGTTCTGGCTGCTGCGTTGCCAAACTTGGCAATCGCCGATGAAAAAAAAGCGGTTGGATCTGGTCCAAACCCATTTGCTGATTGTGGTATCGGTGCTGCACTGTTTCCAAATCACAAAGTGCTTGCGGTAACCTCAAACGTTATTTGGGACATTGGTACCACCGCAGTAACTTCTGCAACGGCCAGCCCTGAAACCTGTTCAGGCAAAAATGCCACAGCAGCAAAATTCATTCTGGATAGCTATGAAAGCCTCGCCGAAGAAACTGCCCGTGGCCAAGGCGAACACCTCGCAGCACTGATGAACATTCTTGACGTACAAGAAGCTGACCGTGCGGCGGTTATCAGCAGCCTGCGTGTACAAATGGCGGCTCAAGTCAGTGCCGCCAGCTACACTTCTGCAGATAAACTGCAAAAATCCAGTGATTACTACACCAGTGTAATCTCTGCACTCAACGCAGCTTAATCATTGCGAATCTGCAGAGGCAGCAATGCCTCTGCTCAAATCCCCTCCCTCCCAGTTTTCAACATGACTATAAAAATATTGGCGCTGTTGCTGATAACAGTGTCTGCTCAGGTATGGGCAAATACAGCAGATTTAAATTTACCCTCAAATCAACAAACACATTTGCAAGCCTTGTCCGGGACAAAAGTCTGGCGGCAATTGCTTGGGTTTGACACCAATAATGTCAGTGTAATTACCAGCAAAACATTTTTCCTGGCGCCATCAGGCAACAAAGATGCTTACACAGAGTTAATTGAAACACTCATTGCTTTTAAGCGTTCTGTTGATATTCCCGATCAGCATGCACAGTGCCGTTTTCGCGGTCGCTATCTGTGGTTGTCACGACAACTCGATTTTAACGCGCTGGCGATTACACCGGTTGTTTGCCCCGAATACGCCAGCTTCTCTGCACAACAGCAAGCGAGTTCAATCAGTATTATTTTTGCGACTGGCTATTTAGGAAACCCTGCGTCTTACTATGGACATCTACTATTAAAAATCAATTCACCTCTGGATAGTAAAACGACCAGTCTTGAGAATACTGCAGTTAATTTTGGCGCAAATGTACCGCCGAATGAAAACATGCTGATTTATATCAGTAAGGGATTATTTGGCGGTTATGATTCTTCTTTTACGCACCAGCAGTATTACTATCACTCGCACAATTACGGAGAGTCAGAATTACGCGATTTATGGGAGTATGAATTAGCAGTAGCACCCGATGCGCTCGCGTTGCTTATTGCGCACATGTGGGAGCTGATGGGTGCTGATTACACCTATTATTTTTTTAATCGCAATTGTGCGTATCGCATGGGTGAATTGCTTGAGTTGATTATTGATAAGCCGCTGGTCGCCGCATGGAGACCATGGGAAACGCCTCAGGCAATCATGCAGCGACTCGGCGATATTTCCTACAATGGCAAACCACTGGTAAAACAAATTCGCTATCACCCCTCGCGGCAAAGCAAGCTCTATCAGCGCTACCAACACCTGAGTAATCAGGAACGAAAAATGGTGCATGAGATTGTCAGTGGCAAAGCATCACTCGATAGCAAACAGTTGGCATCCATAGATCAATCGCGCCAACACGCCGTAGTTGATACCTTGCTCGATTATTATCAATTTGTGCGCGATGAAAAGGCGGGCGAAAAAGATCCTGACAATGAGCGATATCGCAAAGCATTAATCAAGCGCTACCAATTACCTCCCGGTGAAAGTCAGGTTTTGTTTACCTCTAACAACCGTCCCCATTTAGGGCGCAAGCCAAGCTATTTAAGTGTTGGTGTTGGTTCTAGCGATGCAGCGGGTGAGCACATGGACGTTCACTTGCGGCCGGCCTACTATGATGCACTTGATGCCGGTTATGGCCACATTAAAAATGGTGCGCTATCCATGGCAGAGTTCACGTTGCGCGCGCGCGCTGGCAAGTGGTTTATAAAGGATTTGAGTGCATTAAAAATTGAAAGTATCAGCCGCAATTACACCGCACTTCCCGGTGATAGAAAAGCATCCTGGTACCTGGACGTGGGTGCACAACAGTCGGAGCTGGATTGCACTGAATGCCTTTCCACTAAAGCGCGCGCTGGCTATGGCTATGCAACAAGCCTGTGGCGTGAAAAATTGATGCTCGCTGCGTTTGCCGGAGGTGGCTTTCTCGGGCAAAATCTGAATAGCGATGGTCTTTACCTGTCGGCGACAGCGAGTATTCATTTGCATCTCTCGCCTGTGTTCGTACTGCAATTGAGTGCAGAACAGCAGCACTTTCGGGACAGTCTGAGTGTCGATGTTTACAAAGCAGCCGCGCGCTTTACACTGACTGAGCAAACAGATTTACGGATGTATTTTGCCCAAAAAAATGTTGAGGAAATCGGTCTTTCACTCGGCTTCTATTGGTAGCGAATGATGGGCTGGACAGCGGCAACAATTTACTATCCAATCGTGAGTGTTCCAACCAATGCCTCGTCAAGGCAGGTTGTTTACACCAAATCTATTTATTGCTGTGATCCTAAAAAATGAATAACTGATGAGGAAGTCGCTATGCAAAGATTAACGACCAAACTTGTAATCGGCACGCTCGCCGCCAGCCTCTTGGTGCAGCTAACCGCCTGCGGCACGATCCTGCACCCGGAGCGCAAGGGGCAAAAAGGTGGACAGATCGACCCGGCTATTGCCATCTTTGACGGTATTGGGCTTTTGTTCTTTTTTCTTCCCGGGGTAATTGCGTTTGCGGTGGATTTTTCCAACGGCACTATCTATTTGCCGGGTGGTCGCCAATCCAGTTTGAGCGATGAAGAGTTACAGCGGGTCGCCCCGCATGGTAAGTTGGATGAAAAGAGCCTGGCCGAAATACTGCGCGCAAAAGGCTTACTCGAACAAGATCAAGCGCAGCATCTGCAAATCCAGCAACTGGATTCACTCGGCGAGGTCTATGCTCGCCTGGCTATTTACGATTCCAGCTTCGCACAAGCAGGCTTAACCCAGCTGCGTTAACGGTTATTCCGGCAAGGGCAGACAGGGTGCTGTTCCCTGGCTGTCAGTGTTTAACTTGCAGCATAAGATCCCTCTCTTTAGACTGTCGCATCATTTGATCTGGTCGGAAGTTATCGGCTTTACATCACGCGCTACAAGAGAGAATCATGCCAAACCAAATACCCGCTGATTCGGTGGGTCTTGTCACTCCCCAAACCCATCGCTTCACCGCGCCGCTCCTGCTGGCCTGCGGTAGGACGCTCGATGAGTATGAATTGGTCTATGAAACCTACGGCCAATTGAATGCGGCCAAATCCAATGCGGTACTCATCTGCCATGCGCTCTCCGGCCATCATCACGCCGCCGGTTACCACAGCATGGATGACAAACGCCCCGGCTGGTGGGATGCCTATATCGGCCCCGGCAAACCCATTGATACCAACAAGTTTTTTGTCGTCGCGCTGAATAATCTCGGCGGCTGCCACGGCTCGACCGGCCCGCGCTCGATCAACCCGGCCACCGGCAAAGCCTGGGGTGCAGATTTTCCGATGGTGCGCGTGCGCGATTGGGTTGCCAGCCAGGCGCGCCTAGCCGATGTACTCGGCATTGATGTCTGGGCAGCGATCATCGGCGGCAGCCTCGGCGGTATGCAGGTCATGCGCTGGGCACTGGATTTTCCAGAGCGCGTTCGCCACGCCGTAGTTATCGCCTCTGCGTTAAAACTCTCCGCACAAAATATTGCGTTTAATGAGGCCGCACGCAAAGCGATTATCAGCGACCCGAATTTTTTTGATGGCGATTACATCGAGCACAACACCTTGCCAAAAAATGGTTTGGCGGTGGCGCGCATGATCGGCCATATCACTTATCTTTCCGATTACGCGATGGGTGAAAAATTTGGCCGCGATCTGCGCAGCGGCAGTTTTGAGCTCGGCAATGATGAACCGGTGGAATTCCAGATTGAAAGTTATCTGCGCTACCAGGGTGACAGTTTTGCCAATAGCTTCGATGCGAACTCCTACATCCGCATCACCAAAGCGCTGGATTATTTTGATCTCGCGCGCGAATTTAATGACGATCCCGTCAGCGCCTTTAAACGAACCAACGCAAAATTTTTGGTGATTTCTTTTAGCACTGACTGGCGGTTTGCTCCCGAGCGCTCGCACGAAATTGTGAACGCATTAGTTGGCGCCAATCGCCCGGTGACCTACGCGGAAATTGAATCCAAACACGGCCACGACGCCTTCCTATTACCCGATGAACGCTACGAGCAAGTTTTCGGTCGCTACCTTGCCGGAGTGAAAATCTGATGCGTATAGATCTCAACGAAATCCAACACTGGATTCAACAGGGCAGCCGTATTCTCGATCTGGGTTGTGGCGATGGCACGCTATTAAAATTTTTGATCGACACCAAACAAGTACAAGGTTACGGCTTGGAAATCGATGCGGCGCAAATCAATACTTGCATCGACAAAGGCTTGAATGTGATTGAGCAAAACCTCGATCGTGGCCTTGGCAACTTTGCTGATAAAAGTTTTGATACCGTATTAATGACACAAGCGTTGCAAACCCTACATTTTCCTCACTTGGTATTGGATGAAATGTTGCGTGTGGGCAAAGAGTGTATAGTGACTTTCCCTAACTTCGGCCATTGGAAAGCGCGCTTTTATCTGGCGACGCGTGGCCGTATGCCGGTATCAGATTTATTGCCCTACGAGTGGTACGACACACCCAACATTCACTTTTGCACGTTCGATGATTTTGAAGTCCTCTGCCGCGAGCGCAATATCAAGGTGATCCATCGCCAGGTAGTGAACGAACAATCTGGCCAGACGTTAAAAGATTTTATGCCCAATTTGTTTGGTGAGACGGCGATTTATCATTTGAGCAAATAGCTCCTGATTGACTAAAAAATGTATCAACCACCGGAGTGTTGTTATGAAAAAGTTACTGCAAAGTGTATTTTTGGTTTTTCTCGCTACAACTGTTCAGGCTCAAGTCGATCAACCCAAAGAAATCCGCACTGCGGAAAAATTCGGTGTCTACACAGTGCATTACAATGTATTTAACAGTACCGATATTCCTGCAAAAATGGCAGAAGCGTATAAGTTAGTGCGCGGCAAAGATCGCGCGCTGGTGAATATCAGCCTTACCAAAACCGAAAACGGCAGCACCACTTTAGGCTTGCCAGCGATTGTGAGCGGCGCCAGTAAAAATTTAATGCAGCAAAAACAAGCGCTGAAGTTTATCGAAATAAAAGAAGGCGATGCGACTTACTATCTCGCACCTTTTGTATTCAACAACGAAGAAGTGCTGCATTTTGATATTCAAGTCAGTGCCGACGCCAATACAAAGCCCATGAGCTTTACGTTTAATCGTACACTTTATACCGAATAATCCTGTACGCATTTCATGTGTCAAAGGCGCCGATGGGCGCCTTTTCTTTCCGTGATTTACCAATAGCAAAACAACGGCATTGATTATGAAAAAAATTGTATTGGCCAGCGGCAACGCCGGCAAGTTGCGCGAATTCCAGCAACTATTAACTGGCTGTGGTTTTGAAGTGTTGCCGCAATCAGATTTTTTTAGCGAAAACGCCGAAGAAACCGGTTTGACCTTTGTTGAAAATGCCATCATCAAAGCGCGTTATGCCTGCGCCAAAACTGGCTTGC
>NZ_JBRFPI010000038.1:0-18398 GCF_053579595.1 Cellvibrio sp. | reverse complement strand
CGGGGTCATAGAATTAATAATCGCTTCCATGGTTTTAAACTGCTTGCCCATGTTGGCGGTCTGCGCCATTTGCGCCACGTTGCCAAGGCCGGGCAACTTATCCAGCATCGAGGTTAAACCGCCCATGTTTTGCATTTGCTGCAATTGATCGCGCAAATCTTCCAGATCAAATTTTTGACCCTTGCTGACTTTCTTGATCAGTTTTTCCGCTTTTTCTTTATCGACTGTACGCTCAACTTGCTCGATCAGCGAAAGTACGTCGCCCATCCCCAAAATACGTGACGCAATACGGTCGGGATGAAAAGGTTCGAGCGCATCGACTTTCTCGCCCATACCCAAAAATTTGATCGGCTTGCCAGTAATATGACGCACAGAAAGCGCCGCACCACCGCGCGCATCGCCATCAGCTTTGGTAAGGATGACACCAGTCAATGGCAGTGCATCATTAAATGCTTTTGCGGTGTTCACCGCATCCTGACCGATCATAGCGTCGATCACGAACAGGGTTTCAATCGGGTTGATTGCGGCGTGTAGATCCTTGATTTCAGTCATCAAGTTTTCATCGATATGCAGGCGACCAGCGGTATCCACAATCAGCACATCAAAGAATTGTTTCTTGGCGTGATCAATCGCGTTGCGTGCGATATCCAGTGGTTTTTGCTCGCCGGTGGATGGATAACATTCAACACCCACTTCTGCGGCCAATGTTTGCAATTGCTGAATCGCCGCCGGACGATATACGTCGGCGCTGACCACCAAAACTTTTTTCTTTTCACGCTCTTTCAAAAAGCGCGCAAGTTTGGCCACCGAGGTTGTTTTACCCGCACCTTGCAAGCCCGCCATTAACACAATGGCCGGAGGCTGTTGGGCAAGGTTCAGTGACTCATTCGCCTGCCCCATAGTCGCGACCAGCTCAGCCTCAACGATCTTGATAAATTGTTGGCCGGGATTCAGCGCCTTACTAATCTGCTGACCGAGGGCGCGACTGCGCACCTGGTCGATAAATGCTTTGACAACTGGCAGCGCAACATCGGCCTCCAGCAACGCCTTGCGCACGTCGCGCAACGCATCTTTAATGTTGTCTTCACTAAGGCGCGCCTTGCCGGTGATGCTGCGCAGCGTGTGGGATAAACGGTCGGTTAGATTTTCAAACATAGCCTGTCTCAAACAAACGGTTGATTCGCGGCGGGTCAAACCCAGTGGATTACTCCGAGGCCAGCCCATAAAAAGTGGCGGCGATTATACCCCCAAAGCCAGTGGAATGGGTGCAATCTCCTGCAGAATCCCGACGCCTGTCGCGATTTGCGTAATAAGGACTCTTCTCATCTACCCTTCTCTTTAAGGGTACCTTGTGACACACTTGCGGCCTTGGTTTAGCCTATGAAAACACCCTACGGACCAGCCCTATCAGTATGATAACCCTAAGCGCCAACCTGATCGCCATTCTTATCTACACCGCCGCTGCCATTTATTTTGGCAGCCAGTTCGCGCGTCAAAAATCCTTTCAGCCATCGCAGCTGCTCAGCACTGCAGCATTGGGACTTATTGCTCACGGCATAGGGGTTTACGGTATCAGTGTGAGCGGAAGCAGTTTGAACTTCAGCTTATTCTCCGCTTCATCGCTCATTTTCTGGGTAATTAACGCGATCGTACTAATTAGCAGCCTGAAAAAAGAATTGCACAATCTGTTTTTATTATTGTTCCCACTCTCTGCAATATCCGTTATTGCCTCCATTACTGCCACCAATCCCGAATGGCAACACTCACTCAGCTACACCATCGCTGCGCACGTTATCCTATCCATACTCGCTTACAGCTTACTGACGATCGCAAGCTTGCAGGCATTGATATTGGCCTACCAAAACCATGCGCTCAAAAACAAAAGCCGCATAGCAAATGCTCGCTTGTTGCCACCGCTGCAAACGATGGAATCACTACTGTTTGAATTGTTGTGGGTAGGTGAAATATTACTGACGCTGGCAATACTGTCAGGTTTTTATTTTCTGGAAGATATGTTCGCGCAGCACCTCGTGCATAAAACCGTATTCGCACTCAGTGCCTGGTTTATTTATGCGTTGCTCTTGTGGGGACGCCATCAAATGGGGTGGCGCGGGACTAAAGCGATTCGCTGGGCACTGGCAGGATTTATCTGTTTGATGCTCGCTTATTTTGGCAGCAAGCTGGTGCTGGAAATTATATTAAACCGGGTGTAGCTTCTAATCGCGTTTCGTTTGCTGCTCTTCGTTATTCTGTTCTTTTTCATCGTGCTCCTCATCATTCTTAGTAGTGGCTGCGGGATAAGTATTTTCCCCGCGACTCATAAACTTGCGCAACAACCAACCCAGCAAAGCAGCAAGTCCAATCAAGCCAACCAGAACGATAAGGATAACGAGCAAATAGCCGCCCAAGTCTTCCCAATCCAAGCCCCAGCCATATACCGCCAGCATCAAAAAACTGAACCCGGCAATCAGGTTTACGCCCAAGCCACGGTGTTTGAATAGTCTGCGAAAAATCATATTAAGACCGGAATCACACTAGAGATTTAAATGGTTTAAGGCGAAAGCGACACCTGCCTCATCTGCAGTTTTAGTTACCCAATCAGCGACAGATTTTACATTTTGATTGGCATTACCCATGGCAACACCAATACCCGCCATCTGCAGAAAATCCATATCCGACTCCGCATCGCCAAAGGCAATAACTTGATGGGGTTTCAACTGATGGTGATGCAACAAACAATCAAACGCACGCTGTTTGGTCGCAGCACCAGAAATGACGCTGGCGAATTGCCAATCAGGATATGCCACCAAGTAAGCACGCGCAAAAATCAACTGCGGAAACTGTTTTTCTAGTAGCGAGATTTTATCGTCGTTAACTGCGCGATTAACTCCCACCAACAACTTGGAAACGCTGCTGCGCATAACCACAGCTAGCAAATCGTCAACTTCAGGATTTACACGCAGGTGCGCAGCATGCACACGGCTAATTTCAGTCTGCTCCTGCACATAAAAACCACTTGGTGTATAGACCTCCGCATACAAACCCAATGCTTGCGCAGACTGCACAACGGCCAGTGCATCAGCAACTGGCAAAGGCACTTCAAGCAATGTCTGTTGCGCACAAGGATCAAATAAATGCGCGCCGGTATAAAACATACCTGCATCGCTAATGCCTAATTCATCCGCTAAAAAACGCGCTGCAAAATAGGGGCGCCCTGATGCAATCGCCGTTTTTATTCCTTTGGATTTCAATCGTGCAATCGCAGGATAAAGTTGGGGATGAATTTGTCCGTGCGAATCAAGCAGCGTACCGTCAATATCAAAAAATGCGAGGCGAATATCAGCCGCTGCCGCAAGCAAAGGTGCATCTGCCTCCATCGCACTCATCCAACCATGAACTGAACAAACACATAGGCCAACCCAAAGCCCCCTATTGCTATCAGTTTTACCAACACACTTTTTTGGATGGGTGATAAAAACTGAAAGCGTGGATGTTTGGAAACCAGCAGCTGCGCCAATACATAAATCAGTAGAAAACCGCCCGCCCAATGGAGCGCATATTGATTAAATAATTCTGCTTTCATAATCACTCATTAACTCAGACTGATTCACGGCGCCACTGCGTAGTACCATCGCGGGAATCTTCCAGCACGACACCTGCAGCAAGTAACTCTTTGCGAATTTCATCTGCGCGTGCATATTGTTTGTCTGTTTTGGCTTGGATACGTTCAGCAATCAAACGCTCAACATCGGCAGCAGCGATTTGATCTGAACTGCCCGCCTGCAAAAACACTTCTGGATTTTCTTGCAATACGCCCAAAATCAATCCAAACGCCTTCAATTGACCGGCGAGATTTTTGGCTAGTTCAGGATTGCTTTTTGCGTTGTTTAAATCACGCACCAAATCAAACATACCAGCCAATGCAACACGGGTATTGAAGTCGTCATTCATGGCCTCAACAAAGGCTTTGTAATAAGAACTATCAGCTAAGTCGGCCAAGGAAATTGGCGCGACATCAGCATAGTCACGCAGAGCGCCATAGAAACGATCCAAACCTGCGCGCGCCTCAATTAGGTTATCTTCTGCGTAATTAATGGGACTACGGTAATGACTGCTAATTAGGAAAAACCGAACTACTTCAGGCTGATACTTTTCTAATACATCACGGATCGTGAAAAAATTGTTTAGCGACTTAGACATCTTTTCGCCATCAACGCGCAAAGGAGCGACATGCATCCAATAATTTACATATTGACGCCCATTGGCCGCTTCGCTTTGTGCGATTTCATTTTCATGATGCGGAAACTGTAAATCAGCGCCACCACCATGAATATCAACGTGATCACCACAACATTTTTTAGCCATAGCTGAACATTCAATATGCCAGCCCGGGCGCCCGTTACCCCAAGGTGATGGCCATGAAGGTTCACCTGCTTTTGCTGCTTTCCACAAAACAAAATCACGCGGGTCTTCTTTTACATCACCAACCTCAATGCGCGCACCGGCAAGCAACTCATCGACATTTTTATCGGACAATTTTCCGTATCCAGAAAAACTAGTGACCCGATAATAAACATCGCCATTGCTCGCAGCATAAGCATTCCCTTTTTTAATTAAGGTATCTGCGAGCTCGATAATCGGGCCTATAAATTCCGTTGCCCGCGGCTCAACGCTGGGAGGTAAAATCCCCAATCGTTTTTCGTCTTGGTGCATGGCATCGATAAATCGCGCAGTTAGCTCGTCATACTTTTCACCCAGCTCATTAGCGCGGCGAATAATTTTGTCGTCTATATCGGTAATATTATGCACATAGTTGAGATCCCAACCCTGGCTACGCAGGAATCTTGCAATCACATCAAAAGCAATTGATGTCCGCGCATGACCAATATGGCAATAGTCATACACGGTGATACCGCAGACATACATAGAAATCTTGCCGGGGTGAATCGGTTTAAAAATTTCTTTTTGGCGTGTGAGTGTGTTGTATATCTGCAGCATGTTATTCCTGATCTTCTGTTTTGCCGAAGCTGTCTTTTAAACTAATGGTACGGTTAAATACCGGCTTTTCTGCGGTACTGTATTTGCTATCCAAACAGAAATAACCTTGACGCTCAAACTGGTAGCTATTGCCAACAACTGCACCGGCCAAACTGATCTCTGCTTTACAGCCCTGCAAAATTTCCAGGCTATCGGGATTGATGCAATCGAGGAAATTTTTACCGCCTGCATCCGGTGCTTCATCGGTAAACAAACGGTTATACAAACGCACTTCGCAATCGAGATTATTGGTTGCCGATACCCAGTGAATAACGCCCTTGGGCTTCACACCATCCGCAGGATCTTTACCCAAGGTGCCTTCGATAATTCGTGCACGTACTTCAACAATATTGCCAGCAGAATCTTTGATCGCCTCATCAGCTTCAATTACATATGCCCCACGCAAACGTACACGCTTGCCAGTAACCAAACGCTTGTATTTTTTATTGGCTTCTTCGCGGAAATCTTCTTGTTCAATATATACCGTTTGCGTAAATGGAATGGTGCGATCGCCCAAGTCATCGCGATTGGGGTGATTGTGTACAACCAAGGTTTCGATTTGTTCCGCAGGATAATTGGTGAGCGTCACTTTCAAAGGTTTCAATACACACATAGCGCGCGGGGCGCCTTTATCCAAATCATCGCGCACACAAAATTCCAGCACGCCAACATCGACAATACCGTCCGAACGGGTAACGCCGATACGCTCGCAAAAATCGCGCAGCGCAGCGGGTGTAAATCCACGGCGACGCATACCGGATATAGTCGGCATGCGCGGGTCATTCCAACCATCAACATGGTTTTCATCGACCAATTGTTTTAATTTACGCTTGCTGGTTACCGAATAATTAATATTCAAGCGCGCAAATTCATATTGACGCGGCACCGCTGGCACTGGCAAGTGTTGGATAAACCAATCGTACAAAGGTTTGTGGTCTTCAAATTCAAGGGTGCAAATGGAGTGGGTAATACCTTCAATTGCATCGCTTTGGCCATGGGCAAAATCGTATGAAGGATAAATACACCATTTGTCGCCGGTTTGATGATGATGAGCCTTCTTAATGCGATAAATAATGGGGTCGCGCATATTAATATTGGGCGATGTCATATCAATTTTTGCGCGCAACGAGCAGGTACCTTCCTCAAAAGCACCTGTGCGCATTTTTTCAAACAGCTCAAGATTTTCGTCCACACTGCGCTCGCGAAATGGACTGTTCTTACCCGGCTCAATCAGTGTGCCGCGATACTCACGCATTTGCTCTGCACTTAAGTCACAAACGAATGCAAGACCACTCTTGATTAAATGAACCGCCCATGCGTGCAATTGATCAAAATAGTCAGAAGTGTAGCGCACAGCGCCATCCCATTTAAAACCTAACCACTCTACGTCCTGTTTAATGGAGTTTACGAACTCTTCGTTTTCTTTTTCAGGATTGGTATCGTCAAAGCGCAAGTTGCAGGCGCCACCAAACTCTTCTGCCATACCAAAATTCAGGCAGATAGATTTTGCATGGCCGATGTGCAGATAACCATTAGGCTCGGGCGGAAAACGCGTGACAATTTTTTTATGCAGCCCTTGCTCCAAATCTTTGCGGATAATTTGCTGGATAAAATGCAAAGGTTTGGTTTTTACTTCTGTGCTGCCAGCATCGGCGGCACCAATCGTTGAATGATTGTCGCTCATGGGATAAATAAATCCGTTAGGTGTGATCGTAGATCAGGGGTGGTCATCGGGAATTGGGGCTATTGTACTGAGTCGAGGGCGCTTTTCATACCGCGAAAAATAGCGCGCAACGCGCAAAAAACACTCAATTTTCCACTGCAGATGGCGGTGCCGCACGGTAATCACTGCGCCGGTTCAACTGATAGCGCCTGACAGCCTGGTTGTGTGCATCCAGCGTATCGGAAAACTCGCTCGTGCCATCGCCTTTGGCGACAAAATAGAGCGCCCTGCCCGGCGCTGGATTGAGCGCAGCTTTAATCGAAGCCGCACTGGGAAGGGATATTGGCGTGGGCGGCAATCCCGGAATCACATAGGTGTTATAGGCTGTCGGCTCTTCGAGGTTCTTACGGATAATGCGCCCTTTGTAATTGTCGCCCATACCATATATTACCGTCGGATCAGTCTGCAGTTTCATGCCCTGTTGCAAGCGGCGGACAAAAACACCGGCAATTTGGTCGCGCTCACTGTGATGCCCAGTCTCGCGCTCAACTATCGACGCCATAATCAAGGCCTCATAAGTGTTTTTATAGGGTAAATTCGGTGCGCGCTTTTCCCACTCGGCATCCAGTAGGGATCGCATTTTGCGATAAGCGTTTTGCAAAATTTCCACATCCGACGTATTGCGGCTAAAACTGTAGGTATCCGGGAAAATCCACCCTTCCAGATCTTGTACCGGCAGCGCCAATAACACCAACTGATCAGCAGCAGATTTTCCCGCAAGCAGGTGCTCGACACTATCCAGTTTTGCCAAGGCAGCCAGTGCCTGCTTTACCGTCCAGCCTTCCACAAAAGTGACTTGATATAAAATCACATCGCCTTCAATGAGTTTTTGCAACAAACTTTCCGGTGTGGTGCCCTGCGGAAAAAAATATTCTCCCGCATGCACTTTGTTGGCGTCATTCAACCGGGCATAAAGTCGCAATAGGCGTGGATGATGCAATACGCCAGCCACACCCAAATCATTGGCCAAATGCCCTAGGGATTGCCCCTGCTTTAATTCATAAACATAACCTTTGTCAGAGATTTGCAGTGGGGTTTTCAACCAATCCTGAACATAAAACCACACGGCTAACAGACTCAAAAAAGCAGCGAGAAAAACTCCTCCTGCCATACCCAACAACTTCACAGTAAACGATAATTTTTTGCTCATAAGGGATTCGTTGTTATTCGCCTAGCAAGTGTGCCAGCTGTTGCTGTAAGGTCCGGGTAATTTGATGGTTGCTGTACCTAGTGTGCGTTGCAGTCACTGGTTGCCGGTCATCGACCAACATATTTACCGGCCAGATACCATAGACACTATTGCACAGAAATATTTCATCGGCCGCGCGCACAAAATCCAATTCCATATTCACCATATGACAATTCAATCCCAGCGCTGGCGCCAATTTTTCAATAATGGTTTTTCGCATAATGCCAGCAACACCGGCAGTAGATAAATCAGGCGTATACAGCTGATTGTTTTTAACAGCAAAAAGGTTACTGACAGTTGCTTCAACGACCCTACCCTGCGCATTAAGTAATAGCCCTTCCGCAAATTCATCCTGCCATTCAGCACGAGCCAAAATGTGCTCAAGGCGATTTAAATGTTTCATGCCCGCCAGTATGGGAGTCTGCGATAAACGCAGATTGCAAATACGCACAGCAACGCCGTTGCGATACTGCTCAGTGTGCAATTGATTACCAGGAAAAATACCGATGCAATAAGTTGGCTCGACTTGATCAGGTATGCGATAACCACGCCCGCCAATGCCACGGGTCAGGGTAATTTTAACCACTGCCTGTGCGATATTCGCATCACTGGGATACACCAGCATGGAATTGAGATATTGATTTAATAAACGTTCATCGAGCGGGATTTTTAATCGTTCGGCACTGCGTAACAATCGCTCCCGATGGTAATTCCAAAGCGGGATAGCACCATGACTATAACGGCAGGTTTCAAACACACCATCGCCATAGGCAAAGCCTCGATCCAATGGCGATATGGCCGCATCGAGTACACCGTTGACACTGATCAGGGGAAGATTGATTGACATAAGCGGGAGTCTATACAAAAACGCCGAACTGTCTCCAGTCCGGCGCCATTTTTAACTCAAAATAAACAAGAATTACAATTTACGGAATACCAAAGAGCCGTTAGTGCCACCAAATCCAAATGAGTTGGACAATACCGCTTCAATTTTGCGTTCTTGCGCGGTGTGCGGCACCAGATTCAGATCTGCGCAAGAATCCTCTGGATTATCCAAATTGATTGTCGGTGGCGCCACTTGATCGCGAATCGCCAACACGCTGAATATCGCCTCAACGGCGCCCGCAGCACCCAGCAAGTGGCCAATCATGGATTTGGTAGAGCTTACAGCAACTTGCGCCGCCGCCGCCCCCATAACCGACTTCACTGCCTGACACTCCGCCTTATCGCCAGCGGGTGTTGAGGTGCCATGAGCGTTGATGTAATGAATCAACTCGGGCGATATACCCGCATCCAGAATTGCATTGCGCATAGAGGCTGCTGCACCCGAACCGTCTTCTGGCGGCGAGGTCATGTGATAGGCATCGCCGCTCATACCAAAACCAATCAGCTCAGCATAAATTTTTGCACCGCGCTTTTTCGCGTGTTCATACTCTTCCAACACCAATACACCAGCACCATCGCCGAGAACAAAACCATCGCGGTCTTTATCCCAGGGGCGGCTTGCAGCTTGCGGATTATCATTTCGTGTTGAAAGCGCACGTGCAGCAGCAAAACCCCCTAATCCCAACGGTGTGGTTGCCATCTCGGCACCACCGGCTACCATCACATCAGCATCGCCATACTGGATCATGCGTGCGGCAAAACCAATACTGTGTGTACCTGTTGTACAGGCAGTTGTAATCGCAATATTAGGGCCACGCAGCCCAAACATGATCGACAAATTGCCTGAGATCATATTGATGATGGCGCTGGGCACAAAAAACGGGGAGATACGACGTGGCCCCTTGTGTTCAAGGGTCGATGAACCCTCTTCAATGGTTCCTATACCACCGATACCCGAACCAATCGATACACCAATTCGTCCGGCATTAGATTCCGTAATTTCCAATCCAGAATCGCGAATTGCCTGAATACCAGCGACCATGCCGTATTGGATAAACGGATCCATTTTGCGCGCTTCTTTGCCGGGGAAATAATCATCCACCACCAAACCTTTCACCGATGCACTAAATTGCGTGGTAAAAGCCGATGCATCAAAGTGGGAAATAGTTGCCACACCACTTTTCCCATTGACAATGCCTTGCCAAGTATCTGCAACGGTATTACCCAGTGAACTGATCATACCCAGACCAGTAACTACAACTCTTTTACGCGACACGATTGAGGTTCTCCTGCGAAAGATGATTGAGTGCAATAAGCAACACCCCAATTACCTTGACGATTCGTAAGAAATCGAAAACTATGAATAGATAATGCCTTACGGCAAAAAAAAAGCCGTACTATTTTGCAATAATACGGCTTTTCGAAAACAGGTATCAGATGCCAGTCAAATAACTACAGGCAAACACATTATGCCAAGTTGGCATTGATGTAATCGATAGCTAATTGAACGGTAGTGATTTTCTCGGCTTCTTCATCCGGAATTTCAGTTTCGAATTCTTCTTCGAGAGCCATTACCAACTCTACGGTATCCAAAGAATCAGCGCCCAGATCTTCGACGAAAGAAGCTTCGTTTTTAACTTCGTCTTCTTTCACACCCAGTTGCTCAGCAACGATCTTTTTTACGCGTTCTTCAATGCTACTCATGATGTTATGTAACTCCTAGTGGTTATATGTTCGAAACACCTGACAGATCAAGCCAAAAAAACAGCTGAGTCGAGCGTTCCGGTCAAAATCGTCGCGCATTTTACATCGATTTTCAGGTTGTTGTAATGCCAAGAGACAAATTTCTTTGATTTTTAGAATATAACCCATAAAAAACAATGAGTTATAATTAAAAAATTACGCCATGTACATGCCGCCATTGACGTGAATTGTCTCTCCACTGATGTAAGCACCCGCATCACTGGCGAGGAAAACAACAACAGAGGCAATCTCTTCAGGTGCACCAAGACGCCCTAATGGAATGCGAGATAAGAGCTGTTGTTTTTGCTCTTCTGGCAACACTTTAGTCATATCGGTATCGATAAAACCTGGCGCAACTGTATTCACTGTAATATTGCGTGAACCTACCTCTGCCGCCAACGAGCGCGCAAAACCGGCAACACCAGCCTTAGTCGCTGCATAATTGGATTGCCCTGGATTACCCATAGCACCCACAACCGAACTGATGTTAATAATGCGCCCCCAGCGGGCTTTCATCATACCGCGCAACACACCTTTACTCAGGCGATAGATTGCGCTCAGATTGGTGTTGATAACATCAAACCACTCTTCATCACTCATGCGCATCAACAAATTATCTTTGGTAATACCAGCATTGTTAACCAGAATTGCTGGTGCGCCAAATTCATCACCCACGTCTTTCAACAAAGTCGCAACAGAATCAGCATCAGTTACATTTAATACTTTACCCGCACCGCGAATACCCAACTCAGCAAAACGTGCAGAAATTTTTTCTGCGCCTGAGGCACTGGTAGCCGTGCCGATCACGATCGCACCTGCCTTACCCAACTGTTCAGCAATAGCTGAACCAATACCGCGACTGGCACCAGTAACCAATGCAACTTTTTCATTCAGGCTCATCATTTATCGTTCCCTTATAAAACGCTAAAAAATAGACAACTAAAAACAGATCAAAAAAATGGAATATTCAATCCGCTACACAAAACTGATTAAAGCTGCCTGCAACTCTTCTGGTTTTTCAACTGAAGTTGTTGTTAATTCAGCATTGATGCGCTTATTCAAACCAGAAAGCACCTTCCCAGGACCACACTCCAATGTAGAAGTAATGCCTTTTTCAGACATGGTATTAACACACTCTACCCAACGCACAGGACTATAAATCTGCTCGATCATTAATGCTTTTATTTTTTCAGGATTCATTTCCACTTCTGCTGTCACATTATGAACAACAGGAATTTGAGGTACGGAAAAAACTCTTGACGTAATTTGCTCGGCCAAACGCTCCGCTGCAGGGCGCATCAACTCAGTATGAAACGGCGCACTCACTGGCAAAGGCAATGCACGCTTTGCACCTGCTTCTTTACAGAGCGCACTCGCACGCTCTACTGCTGCTGCAGTGCCTGCAATAACAACCTGACCAGGTGAATTAAAATTCACTGCAGCAACTACTTCACCCTGCTCTGCTTTTTTGCAGGCATCAAGAATCAAAGCATCATCAAGACCGATAATCGCGGCCATAGCACCCTGCCCTGCAGGAACAGCCTCTTGCATAAATTTTCCGCGCTGCTGCACTAGCTTTACTGCATCTTTAAATTCCACTACGCCAGCGCACACCAACGCTGACCATTCACCCAAACTATGCCCCGCCATAAGCGCAGGCTGGGCGCCATTTTTTTCTTGCCAGACACGCCACACTGCCACGCTGGCCGTCAGCAATAGCGGCTGGGTGCGCTCGGTCAAATTGATGTCTTCTTGCGCACCGGTTTGCACCAATGACCACAAATCGTAACCTAAAACACTCGATGCCTCGGCAAAGGTTTGCCCCACGATTGGAAACTCTGCCGCCAACTCAGCCAGCATGCCAATTTTTTGAGAACCCTGACCAGGAAATACAAAAGCAAGATGTTGATTAGCCATAATAATTAAACACTTCTCTTTTAAGGACCATTGATTTGCGGTCACTGGTTTTACGAAATAATAACGCTTGCGGAATGCTAGCCCTTGTAGAACATTAATCCTATGTTGCTCTATCAACTAACACTTGTTCAATTCGTGCAGGAACTTGCTGAATAATTTGTTCTCGCGCAACAATAAGCGCTTGCAAAAATGCTTTTTTATCTGCACCACCATGGCTTTTAATAACTGTTTTTTGCAACCCCAGAAAAGTTGCACCATTATATAACGATGGATCCAATTCGCGCTGCAACCGTTTTAGTAGCGGCCATATCAACACCCCTAAAGCTCTGTTTAATACATTCTGCTTTACGATTTTTGAAATTTTATTTGCGATAAATCGTGCAACACCCTCACTGGCTTTTAATGCGATATTGCCATGAAAACCATCACAGACAATAACATCTACCGCTCCAGTAAAAATGATATTTGCCTCGACAAAACCGACATAATTAATGCGTGGATCTTCTTGCAAAAGTAATTGTGCAGCTTTTAACGTATCAGTCCCTTTTTGCTGCTCGGTGCCAATATTCAAGAGTGCAACACGCGGAAATACTTCACTTGACGCACCAGCCAAGACACTTCCCATCAACGCAAACTGATGAAGGTAGTCCGGAGGGCAGTTAATATTAGCGCCCAAATCCAATAAATAGGTACTTCCTGCTTCCACAGGCATGGATTTACAGATAGCCGGGCGCTCAATAGCTGGAAAGGTTTTAATCAGGAATTTTGCTATAGCCAACAATGCGCCCGTATTGCCCGCACTCACACAGGCATCAACGTCATTGTTGCGTAACAAATCCAATGCCATCCACATTGATGAATCTTTTTTCTGCCGCAGTGCCAGCAAAGGATCATCATGCATGCTAACCACATCAGCAGCATGCACCAGCGTAATCCGCTCGTGTAATTTTTTGGATTGGGGAAGCAAAGAAAGAAGCTGTGTTTCATTGCCGACCAACAGCAAATCCACATCAGGAAATTGTGTTACAAATTTTTGCGAGGCTGAAATAGCAACGCGGGGACCTAAGTCCCCGCTCATAGCGTCAACCGCTATTCGAATTCTTGCCGACAAGGTGCGGTCGTCTTGAGTAAATAATTACTCGTCGTTGCCTTTGTCAATCACTTTACGGCCGCGATAGAAACCGTCAGCAGTCACATGGTGACGCAGGTGTTTCTCACCGCTGGTAGCGTCAACTGACAGGGTTGGACCGGTCAGTGCATCGTGTGAACGACGCATGTCGCGCTTGGAACGAGATTTTTTGTTTTGTTGAACTGCCATGGTTTGCTCCTATTTACTTACTCGCTGGAACCGAGGCGCCTCAGGATTTCGGCGAGCTCTTTAGTTGTTCCAACACCTGAAATGGGTTTTTCTCTCTTTTTACCTCCACCGGTTTGCCACTCGAATAAAGCTTGCTATCTATACAAGGCTCTTCGTGATAAGCAACGGCGGGTAAACTTAATAACAGCTCTTCTTCGATCATATCGTAGAGATCTGCTATGCCCTCGCCCGCAATCCAAGGCTCAAAGTGTGGCGGCAATTTATTTGCCCCCTCTTCGTCCCATACAATTCCGAGTGAGATATCGCTTTGAACAGGCACTGTCACTGGCTCCAAGCAACGCTGACAAATCAAAGACAATTCAGCATGCGCAGTTCCAACAACAACCTTTTTCTTTTCCTCACTAATCTTGAATTCAAGCTTTACTTGAATTTCTCCACCTGAACTTTCTGTAGCCTCAGTAACACGAGACAAGTCAGAAACAGCAATATAACCCTCCAAAACAACGCCATGTTGAGCGAATTTGCGGGGGTCACCCTGCCGAGGCAGAACTTTATTAGAAGGGGTCTTAAACATAAGCGCGCCATAATAGGGATATCACCCTGCAGTGTCAAAGAAAAACTGGTCAAATAGCGCTATTTAGTGGCTTGGGAGTAGAATCGCCCCCTTATTTAGCGTTTCAACACCCATAGAGTACGGCCACTTCATGACAAAACCCAAAATACTGCTTGCCTCAAACTCTACCTATCGCCGCCAGTTACTACAAAAACTAGGACTAGCCTTCGACTGGGCAAGCCCAGATATAGATGAAAACCATCAACCGGGAGAGAGCCCCACGCAACTGGTACACAGGCTCGCCGAAGCCAAAGCTCACCGCCTTGCCAGCACTTACCCGAACCATCTGATTATCGGCTCGGATCAAGTAGCAACACTCGACAACTGCATCCTCGGCAAACCCCACACTCACTCCAATGCTGTTGCGCAACTCAGAAGCTTTCGCCAACGTGAAGTCACATTTTTGACAGGCCTGTGCCTATTCAACCCGAAAACAAGCCGCACCCAAACCAGTGTTGAGAGCTATAAAGTCAGATTTCGCAACCTGTCAGATGAGCAAATAGAAAACTACTTACAGCGCGAACAGCCCTACGATTGCGCCGGCAGTTTTAAATCGGAGGGATTGGGGATTTGTTTGTTTGAGCAACTTGCAGGCGATGACCCAAACACACTGATAGGCCTGCCGCTGATTGCCCTTACCCGAATGCTTGCCACAGAAGGAGTGGATCCACTCAATCAGCCAGCCAGTTTTTTCCAGGCAAGCAATTGATCAAACTGATCCAGGCACAGCTCCGGCTGATAGCTGTGCAAGCGATCAACATGGTGTGCGCCGTAGCTAACTGCTATACGCGGCATATGAATCCGGCGCGCCATCTCCATGTCGTATTCAGTATCGCCAATCATGACTGCTTCACCCGCAGCCACGCCAAACTCACACAATAACTCTTCCAACATCAAAGGATCAGGCTTGGATGCCGTTTCATCGGCACAACGGGTAGCATGAAAAAAATCAGCCACACCCAGCACCCCGAAAATTCGATCCAACCCCTTGCGGCTTTTTCCTGTGGCGATAGTCAATGTATGCCCATCAGCCTTGAGGTGGCGCAACGTATCCATAACACCCGGAAAGAAATCGGATGGACGAGCCACATCCAGAGACAAAAAATGAGTCGCATAGGCATCGCGCAAACGCTGACGCCCAGACAAATCAACTTCGGGATACAAGCGGTGAATAGCCTCCGGCAACCCAAGACCTATAATATTGTGAATATGATGATCCGCCAGTGGAGCCCACCCCATATCCTGCGCAGCAAGCTGCATAGCTTTGGTAATTTTGGCCTTTGAATCACTCAGAGTGCCATCCCAATCAAAAATAAACAGCAATTTTTCTCTCCACAACACAGGCTAACTAACGGCAGGCAACTTTTCCAAAGGGATGGCCAAATCAGGCGGCAAGGGAGCATCGACATGCGTAAGATCATCAGACTCAGGCAAATAGAATGAGAGCGCAGAGGCGTGCAAAAACAAGCGCTTTATACCCTGCCCGCGCATTACTTCATTGATCTCGTCATTACCATACTTTTCATCACCCACTAGCGCACACCCTGCGTACTGGGCATGCACCCGAATTTGATGAGTCCGACCCGTGATCGGCCGCGCCTCAATCAAGCTAAAACCCTCAAAACGCTTCAACAACTTAAACTCAGTCAAGCTGGGCTTACCCTCAGGATGAACCCGCACCACCCGCTCACCACCTGCCACCTCTGTTTTCAACAAAGGCGCATTGACCTGATGGGCGCGCTTGGGCCAATCGCCAATCACCAGCGCCTGATACACCTTGGTTATACCACCAGCACCCGCAGACTTGTCACGCAACGCAGCTTGCAAGTGGCGTAAATAGCTACGCTTTTTAGCCACCATAATGCAACCGGATGTATCGCGATCAAGGCGATGCACCAATTCCAAGTGGCGCGCATCGGGGCGCATCTGGCGCAGCGTTTCAATCAATCCGAGCGTGATGCCGCTGCCGCCATGCACTGCCAAGCCCGGCGGCTTGTTAATAACTAACAGACCATCATCCTCAAACAGGATCGACTTGGCCAGCAGCGCCATTATTTGATAGCTCGCCTTAGCTTCAGTCCCTGCCTCAGCAGTTCTAATCGGCGGAACCCTGACCGAGTCGCCCGCCATTAATTTATATTCAGGTTTTACTCTTCCTTTATTGACACGCACCTCGCCCTTGCGAATCACATTGTAAATTTTCGATTTAGGCACACCTTTAAGACGCGCAATCAGGAAGTTATCAAGCCGCTGACCAGCCTGATCTTCATCGATAGAAATAATCATCACCTGTGCAAATGGAGAAGATTCAGTGGCTTGAGATGCATTTTCGAGGGATATTTTCATAGCTGTCATGATACCCGATACCACCGGATAACCGAACCAGCCACACCCATGGTAGAGCTAAAAACTTATGTAAATCACTGATTTAATTGCCGCATCAGGGGAGAGCTGCTATATTCAGATGACTGATACAGGCTGGTTTCCGGGTCGCGCGCAAAAGACAGGCGCATCATTAGGAAATACCGCTGACAGCAGGAACGCCTGCTTTGATACACCATTAGCGTACGAAGCTCCCGCTCCTGATGACACTGACAACGATAGAACGCAGGCCAAGCTTGCCAACTATCCTAACAATCGCGTCAACCAACGTTGCACTCATTGTTAACACTGTTTTTGTTTTGCTGAACTCAAGAAAGCCCTATTTGTAAATTCCGGATAGCAGCGTCGCACGCGATGCAAAACCCTATCCGATGCTAATTTTGCAGGTTGCCAAATTTAATCTTGTGGTTTAACTGTTAAAGCTAACCGCCTGATTGAGAAGCCGATTTTGAGGATGGATTATCTTCACAACTGACACTCGATCAACTGAGATCAATAGATGAACAACCCGGCCGCAATAGGATGGAATACCGCCTTGGCCGAGCACCACAATAAGCACTACAAATGGGAAAGCCGGAAACTCCGGTGTACATGAATGAGCCAAATGGGCCATCTGGTTATTAAAGGCTAGTATTGCAGCCGCTGTAAAGCGATCACACTGCACAAGCCAACAGGTAAACCCCACCAACCGCTAGTACGAGCCCATCATCAATCGGGTAGCGCATTAGTCCACAAGGTTGCGCAAAACATCGCCGTGTTCACCTTGATTGTCGCGTCAGCCAGACGCTCACAAACAATTAGGTAACACATGAAAAGAATGCTCATCAATGCAACTCAGCCTGAAGAGTTGCGCGTAGCGCTAGTCGATGGACAATGGCTTTACGACCTGGACATTGAAAACCGCAACCGCGAACAAAAGAAATCCAACATCTATAAAGGCCGCATCACCCGCGTAGAACCAAGTCTCGAAGCAGCGTTTATTGACTATGGCGCAGAGCGTCATGGCTTCCTCCCACTGAAAGAAATCTCTCGCGAATACTTCACCAAAAACTCCGGTGATTCAGACGGCCGCATCAAAATCAAAGATGTGCTGAAAGAAGGCACAGAAGTCATCGTGCAGATCGATAAAGAAGAGCGCGGTAATAAAGGCGCCGCCCTCACCACCTTTATCAGCCTTGCTGGTCGCTACTTGGTCTTAATGCCCAACAACCCAAGAGCTGGCGGCATCTCCCGTCGCATTGAAGGCGAAGACCGCGCCGAATTGAAAGACGCCCTCGGCGAAGTAGAAGTTCCTAACGGCATGGGCGTAATCATCCGCACCGCCGGTGTTGGCCGCAGCTCCGAAGAATTGCAATGGGATCTCAACTACCTGTTGCAACTATGGGAATCCATAGCAACAGCAGCAAAAACATCTCCCGCACCTGCGTTTTTGTTCCAGGAAAGCAACGTTATTATTCGCGCAATCCGTGATTATTTGCGTCAGGACGTTGGTGAAGTAATTGTTGATAACAAAGAAGCCTTCGATCTTGCTGCAGGGTTTATCCAGCAGGTAATGCCGAACTATCGCAGCAAGGTAAAGCTTTATAAGGAC